>NZ_JAUBTO010000293.1:0-4395 GCF_036702495.1 Microcoleus sp. C2D2
GCTGCTGGCACCGACTGGTTCACGACTGGTAGATCCACCTGTGCCTTGAACATTTGTAACAGTCTCTGAGCTGCTGGCACCGACTGGTTCACGACTGGTAGATCCACCTGTGCCTTGAACATTTGTAACAGTCTCTGAGCTGCTGGCACCGACTGGTTCACGACTGGTAGATCCACCTGAGCCTTGAACATTTGTAACAGTCCGGGTTGTAGTAGTCTGTTCTTGATTTGTATCAGTTGCACCCACTGACTCTATTGCGAGGATAATTTGTCCTTCATTATCATCCTTGTAGGTGTCAACAAATAAACCTGTTAAGGTAGTTTTTTCTTTGACCTCTAAAACGACTTCATCTTTGAGACCATTCAATGAAGTCCAAGTTTCTTCAACTTCAATGCCAGTCTGTTTTGTAATAAATTTTCCGCCTTTGACCCAAATTAAAGCCCAAGGTTCTAGGTTAAACTTATTGTTGTCCGACCAATAAGTTGCATTGCCTTCACGAATTTTGAGGCGATAGTTTCCAGGATTTAATTCAATGGAGTTAGTACCCGATTGCTTCAAACTTTCCAGCTGATTTTCATCCAGCACATAACTATTGCGTTTGCTATCTACTGTTAAAGTCTGAGGACTGAAAAATGGCTTCTTACTGGTAATTAAAAGGTCAATTGAGCCACTATTGTCATTATTGTTAACATCAAAGAACAAAGCATTGAGAACTGTTCTTTGTTTAACTTCTAACTGCAAATTATCATTAGATCCGTTTAAGGTTGTCCAGGTTGCGCCTACTTCATAACCTGTGGTTTTATTGATAAATTTACTACCATTAACTCCATATATCCACAGTAAGACAAAAGGTTCTCCTTCTGTTTTCGCCTTGGCATATTTGTAGCGACCGCCACTAATTTTGATATCAAAAGTACCTTTATCGAAAGTAAAGGAAGTTGCAACATTTTGTTGCAGATTGTTCATTTGGTCGGGGTTGATCACGTAACAATGGTTTTTAGTATCAATGGTTAAAATGCTCATACCTTCCTCCCTAATTATTTTACTTTTTTGAAAAACTATTGCTGGTGTACCTTGAGAAGTTTTTTCTGGTTTTACTGCTGCTGGTATACGTTGAGAAGTCTTTTCTGGTTTTACTGCTGCTGGTATACGTTGAGAAGTTTCTTCTTTTGTTGTTTCAGCTTTTTCGTCTGACTTGACTTCTGGGGTAATTTCCGTTGTTACTACCGTAGCTGTTTCATAAATACTAATCCCTGCCCAACGACCCTTAGGTTCGGTCGTGGTGACTAAAGTTCCCTTACCAGTAGTCGTGTTAATGCGGATTAGTTGACCGTTTTTACCTAAGTTAAAGAAGTTACCAGTCACGCCGTAAAGAACATTACCAACAAATTCCATACTGGCAATATTGGGAAAGCCTATATCACCAATGGTTTGGACTTTATTAGTCTCTAAATTCCAACTTGCTAATAACTTCTTCTTGTTGTAACCAATCAAGGTAATATAAGCTTTGCCATCAGCATCAAAGGCAACTTCAGCACAGTTGTAGTCTTTATCCGCTAGCGTTACTACTGGCGTACCTTTACCTGTTTCGAGATTAATGGCAATCAGTTGTTTCGCTGTTGTGGCGTAAAGGGTATTACGCTGGCGATTATATGCTAAACCAGCACAAGCAGTGCCCATATCACTAATTATAGTGACATCACCTGAATTCAGGTCAATTTTAACTAGTCGAGTCTTGTCACCGTCCCGATCGAGTCCATATAGTTGCGAACCGACAAAAGCAATGTCATAAACTTCTGTAACTATCTCACCAACAAAAGTAGCTTTACCTGTGGCTAAATCCAGAGTGTAAAGTTTGCTTAATTGATTGGTGACACAATCTTGGATATAAACGGCCCCTGGTTTGACCTTAATAGGTTTAGCGGTGCTACTCATAGTTTTCTCTTTTTTCTTTCGGTGGAAACTGAAGAATTTCATACTTTCAAAGCTCTATGAGCTTCAATTTCGTAAATGAATCAAAACCTAAGCAATCAACATGAATTTTCTCCTTGGGATTGTTGTTCTCGGCATAAAAAAGATCTGCTTGAATATCACACAACAAAACAAAATCTGCAATCGTTTTCAGGTGATTTGCAAATATCCATTTTTGCTGAACACAGGCTATTATTAGCAGAGTTTTGAACTCTGTACTTTTACGAGTGACAGCAAAATCAAGCTTTAAGTGGTCGCGATTCAGAAAGAAAATTGATTTCGATTTAGCTTTGAGGCTTAGCTATCGCTTTAACTACAAACTAAGCTATATTTCTCTATACCAAAAGGCAGAGGATTTTTCCCAAGTATCTCTACTTACAGGGTGTTGACAAATTTTACACTTTGATAGGTATTAGTATAGACACTGAATTTAATTAGGGATTGCTGAATAATCGATCGCAAACTAAGAACAGGAGCGATATATTCAACCGTTGAATATAAGTTTTTTTTTTTATAGATACCACCAAAGTATAATTGTAGATTATCCTCAAGCCAAAAACAGGTGTTCTTTTTCCAAATAGACATAAAAACACAAAAAAAACCCGGCGCCACCAGGTAGCAAGGTTCATTACCAACAGGACTTACGCAACTGTCACAACTGTTCCTTGCACTACGGACAAAAAAATCAGACAATAAACATCGAAACATCGGGGCGTTTCAGTTGCTCAATTAAATAATTTGACAGCAGCCCATGTTTTACTTGATATATTGTTTGACCAGTTTTATAGGCTAAACTTTTGAGCCTAGCCCACATTCGTCGGCGCAAGCAACGTGATTTCTTTGAATTCTAGCTTTACGGCACTCGGCTTGACTCTATACCTGTTAATTGCTTGAGTTCTCTGTGAAATTTCTCAACTTTCCCACGAATGGCACACACTTTTTGTACATCACTCGTTGTAGATTGATTTAAGTCGTTACTTGCGACATATTCCGGATTGTTGGAAGAAGCAATTACTCGTCGAAATAATTTCACTTTCTTGAATTTGGGAAAGGTGTTAATTTTAATTGTTTTCCCTGACTGTAGCTCAGTTGGCTTCCAACTTAAAGATTCAAGAGATTTATAATCTTCACGGGCGTTGGGTGTCATCAACCAATCGGTTCTTCTTTAAGGGACAGTAATATATTTTGCCTAGCTTGTCAATAGCTTCCATGACTTTTTGGCTGGCATACCATGTGTCCATTAAGACTGTTTTGAAAGCCAACTCCGTATTGGTATACTACCCCTTGCAGCATTTCTAACAAATGGTCTATTTTGCTTGGACCGTCCCCATCGGGGTCATAGATTCGGTAATCTATTACCCAAAAACAGTGAGTATACGGTGAGAATGATTGCGTGGGTGCACTCAAGGGCAACCAATCTGGATTACTAAAAGCAGTCAAAGGCTGTTTTAAATCACAACAGAGCGCTCAAAAAATGAACAAAGGTCATGGTCGTCTTGAAAAAAGGACAGTGAGTATTACACAGAATTTGACAGACCTTCCCAAATTTCCGGGACTCAAGACCTTGATTAGAGTTGAATCAGAACGACAAGTATATCGTGCTAACATCATCGAGTATGCCACAGAAACCCGCTATTATATAGCTTCATTTGTTGATACAGCAGAAGCTTTTGGACAAAGAATCCGTGGTTATTGGGGAGTAGAGAATAAAGTGCATTATGTACGGGATGTGACCCGGCCCAGAAGATGCTTTACGCATTAGAACTACCCCAAAGCGTGCAAATCTGGGCAACGGCGCGTAATTTGGCACTCAATTTATATCGAGAGTAGGGATTTCAGAATATGGCTCAAGCTCAACGACTTGCTGGCTTTGGTCTTAAGCTAATCCGCATTTAAATTGCATGGTAAAATAAAATTTTCCTCTTGTGGGGTGGGCAGGAGAGCCCGCCCTCAACATACAATTTAAATGCACAACAGCTTAACACTCTCAAGGAATTATTTAGAATCAAATAGCCCTGGTGGTTTTACTACCAGGGTCGATTTTGATTCGATGAGGATGGGTAACCGAATCTGCAACAGTTCTATCCTGTAAAGCAATAGTGAATGGATAACAATTGAATACTTTTGCCCTGCCTTTTTGCAGTAGTTCTCTTGCCCTTGCCGGAGCACAGGGGTCAAGAGGTTTGAGATTTTTATCTAGTACGAAAACGCGCATCACTGCTGCCTCTCATTACTGGTAAAGTTGGCCTCGACGCTGTTAAGACTGGGTACTTTCAAAGATAACACTGGCTTTCCCTCAATGACCTGTTTAATTACCCAGTTGTAGAGCTTAGAACTGGCACGTATTCTAAGGAATGAGAATTAAATAACTTCCACAAGTTTGTGGGATGGGCGTCCCGCCCGTCCTTTTTGGACGGGCGGGAC
>NZ_JAUBTO010000294.1:0-4316 GCF_036702495.1 Microcoleus sp. C2D2
ACAACAAACTACATTGAGTTGTAGTCGGATTTAACTGTAGCATATTTTGGGTTCCAGTTAAGATGCGTTTACCCTGGTATTTTTACCCCCATCACGAAAGTAAAAGAAGTAAAGTTACTGCGGTTTTTGAACTTAGGAAAGCCACGTCCCTCGAAAAAATTCTTATAGGCAGTGTCCAGTCGTTTGACGTTTTGCTGTAAAACTGTCGAGTCTATCCCGGCAAACCAGGGCCTAGCTGCTTTTAATTCGGGCAACGCGGTAATTTGAATGTCGCCTGGGTTGCGTCGAGGGTTTTTAACTTTCCCCTCTTTGTCTGTTTTACCTATTTTCCAAGGTTCTCCAGTGGCACCGTTTTTACTGACACAACTGGTCAATGGACAGGCTTCACCTTGCGTTCTAATGTCGCAATAGTTACCTTGAATGAATTGTTGACTATATTGAGTGATTCTGTCATTGAGACACCAGTTGAAGTGGCTTCGCAGCATATCTACCCAAGTGGATATTTTTAATTTTTGTGTTTGATTCGGTCGCAACTTGTAGGCATAGTTTGTTAACAAGTTCAACTCTTTCTTTTTTTGGGCTACTGTTAGTATACAGTGAAGTGCTTGCGTGTTTTTATCTTTTACATTTCTTCAAAAAAGAGGGCTTAAGGCTTATACTTTTACTTGCAAAGCCGTCCTATAAGGACGGGGTTTTAAACCCATTTATTTGATAATTTGCTTTATCCCTCCAAGTCAATCGCTTCATGGGCTAAACTCCGCGTTTGCTACACTATGGGTGTTTTGTACCCATGCCGGGGCTGTAATATCGAGACTTCTCCGGCATAGATAATTTAGTTGCTCTCTAATTGCTGGTGGTATTTCCTAGTTTCCGAGATTCTACGCTTGAGGGTGTCTAATGCCCTCACCGCTGTCCAATTACCCCGATTAGCTAATTGGATATATTGCTGTATCAATTCTTCGGTGATTTGTTGGTCTAGCCACTGCACCAATTCTGCGGTTGCGAGGCGCGCTTGGGGATTGGTGTTGCCGAACATCTCGAACATTCCCAAACGCTGCATTTGCTCTAAGGTCATACTTTCCACCGCTTTCACGGCTTCTTCAAACTCTTGGGCGGTCAACTGGGACGGCTCATGGGGATGCTGCTGTAACAGGAAATAATCGATTTCTTTGTACGCGCCGACATACATTTTATGGCGAACAGTGTCGCATAAAATAGCGTGTTCGGGCAATTCATAAAATTCTCCAAAACGGAAACCCATCGCCTTGAGGCATGGGAGGAGTTTTTGCGACTTTAGTCGCAGTGAGTCTTCGAGAAAGAATAGCTATAGCCATCCTTTCGGTGAACAATTTGGCAGTATTTGTAACCAATTCCCTGAACCAATTCAGATGCAGAAATATTAAACGAGCCACTTGTTCTAACAGCAACACGACCAACATAAGTGCCGATTTTCTTTCCACTGGTTACAACCGCCTTCACAATGTCGCCAGTTTGAAAACCTTTGACAAACTTGTTGCGAGGAGTGTACCGGGATGGAAAGCCAAATTTATCAGTTCGGCACATTTGGCGCGTACCGTGTCCAGTTGCTTTAATTAACAAAGGTTGATTTGTCAAAACCTCCAAAGACTCAATATGCCCAACACAAGCCGCATCAATCCAGTGAGATTTAGCTAATCCCAGTCGAGTGCGATTAAACTTGGTTAATCCACCAGAGCCAGTCGATACAGGCAAACCCATCTCTTTGAGCCGATTCAGTAAAGCCCAACGGGTTGAATTAACTACTGCCGCATCCTTAAGAGGACGTTTCGCTTGGGCAAGTATCCGCTTGAGAACATCTGGCTTTTTAACCAGGAACCTCTCAATATCTTGAGTACCTTTCTTGATATTGCACTTCTCACAAGCAAGGCAAAGATTAGAGATGCGGTTAGTACCACCTTTAGCTTTGGGATGGATATGCTCAACTTGCAACGGCACGTTTTCGATACCACAATAAGCACATTTTCTATCCCATTTGTCAAGCAAATACTGCCGCACTTCATAACCAAGCAAAGTGCCTTGTTGATACTCAACACCAGAGATTTCTGGGTTTTCTAATTGTTGCAAATCAAACCGTACCAACTCTTGAACAATTGAACCAACTGGTGCAAATCTAATTAGTTTTGCCACCCAAGTCATTATTGTTTCAACTCGATGCTGCAAAGATGGCGCTAGCCATCCCTTCGGTTTACTCCGGTTTAGAAACCTTGCTGGACGATAACGAGTATGTCTGTTTCTACGACCGCGCCGTAGAGAGCGACGAGATTCAAGACTAGCTTTAATTGCTTGACCCCGATGGGCTAATTCTGCGCCAAACAGCACCCTAGAGCCTTGCAATAAAGCGATTCCGCTTGTTTTGGAGCCTGGGTCTAACTTAAGAGTTAGTTGCTCTGGTGTGACCTCATTCTTTGAAACCTTGAGCATAATGGTAAATGGGTATCTGCGGAAAACCGCAGCTTTACCAGAGGTTAACAACCGTCTTGCTACCGAGGGGTGGCAAGGAGTTAAAGGTTGTTTGTTAATGTCGATAACGAATACGAAATTTGACATTTCTGCCACTCCATTTCTGGGTAAATTTAGCTTCGCCAATGTTTAGTGAGCTTTTTAGACTTGCAGCACTGCGTCAGTGACCTTAACGCTTTTTAACTGCAAATGACAGAGCGGAAAACTAGCTTCGCATTCTCCGGTGTCTTGACTCACAAAACGTAGTCTGAGGACTAAGGCTGGTCAGTACGGCTTGCAATTTCTTACAAGCCCATCCCCTTCAGGGGTGGGTTACTGACCACAGATTAGGTCTATCGCGGGCTCTGGAAATTGATTCCGGACATATTCTATGAACGCAGGTTCACCTGCAATGCCCACTCGGTTTTGCAAATCTGCCAGTTCCAACTTTTATTCTACTTCCAGCCGGTGGATTCCTGTTGAATTAATCAAAGCGTAGAGCATAGCTTACTCCCTATTTTTTACACCCTAGCGGTAGCCCTTTAATTTAAATTATTTGTATATTTAAAATTACTCTTGATATTAAGTTGATTTAGTATGACCTCTGCTTACCACCTAACTCGCCCAACTCTGGTGGTTAGTGCTATCACGCCCGCGATCGACCAATCGTGCGGGCATTGCTTATAACGATGGCGTAATTACCAAGTGGGATACGTTCGAGAAGTGCTACTCCCACACCCAACTCAAACACTTTATTGAAGATACTTTGGGCGTACCTGCTCGGTATCTCACTCACAATACCTACACCGTTTCTCATAACTCTAAAGCTCTTTCCCTGATAATCCACCCAAGATTTTTTCCTTAAAAGACAGTCTGTCCCCGCCATTTGGAGGGGGCTATTTTAATTATCCAAAACCACCGGATTTGGTGAGGTCAGACTTAAACTGAAGCCAATACTATTATTTTATAACGTAATAAAAGCCAGTGTTTATGAAGAAAAAATCCTCAATACCAGATGCAATTCTGGCTATAGATTTTGGAGGCTTATCTACTAGAGTTTTCTGCCAAAGCTCGCAAGCAGGCAGTAAAGCAAGCTCCTTTGTAATGGAATCACAGGTGGGGCCAGTGAGCCAAGACATAGCCAATTGTTTCACACAACCCAACCTCGCATCAGCATCTCCCGAAAATATTGCTTGGGTGGCAATTGGCAATGAATGCCGAGCCGTTGGCTACTTGGCAGCAGCGCAATTCAATGCTCACATCGGTTTGGCGGGACTGAAGTACAGTAGCGCTTTGTACAAAGCTCTAGCAGCTCTGTGGGTAGTGTCGCGGAAGTTAGATTTAGGCAATCAATTTAGCGCTGCGATCTCCGTTTTCTTGCCCCCAGGCGAATTTAATGACTCCAAGCAATTTTTTGAGCTATTAAGTCAATACTCTGCTTCATTTGAAACGCCTACCGGCAAGCTATCCGTCACCCTGGACAAAACCCAAGCTTTGCAAGAAGGCGGCGGTATTGCTTTGATCCACAATAGCAATTTAGGTTCAGCCTTCAAGCAGCGGGTAACTGCCTTTGTTATGGTAGGATTTCGCAATGCTTCGGTAATAGTTTCGGCACGCGGTGCTGTCGGTAAGGGCAAAACTTCAGACTTAGGAATGGTAAGGTTGGTAGATCTAGTTCAAGAGCGAACCTCTAACTACGATGCTTCCCGTTTGGCTTTATCAATCGCTCAAGCGGGCGTAAGCTACAACCGCCCTTACTTTCAGGGTAAACGCATCTAAATTAATTTGACAAAAAAGTGAATTTGTGCATTACTAAATCACTAAAAAAACCTTCTTAC
>NZ_JAUBTO010000295.1:0-4292 GCF_036702495.1 Microcoleus sp. C2D2
TTATATTATCAAGGGAGTCGCGAGTTCATTCATCTTTCTAAATGCTGTTTTCTTACTTATTCAGCAAGCCCTATTTAGATGAAACAGGATTTTGTCTGATTCCTTCTGTTCCTTATGCTTGGCAAAATATCGGTGAATATTTATCGCTCAAGAGTCGGCGTAGTCAGCGTTTAAACGTCTTGGGAATCATGAATAGAAAAAATAATCTTAACGCCTATGTCTCGACTCAGACTATCAATTCTGATGTAGTTTCTGCCTGTATAGATAGTTTTTTTCCTGTGGTCGAACGACCAACATTTATTGTAGTCGCTAGAGCTTCTATTCATACTAGCGATTTCATCTACGACCGACTTGAAGAATGGAAAGAACGCGGTCTATATATCTTTGAACTACCGACTTATTCACCAGAATTGAATTTAATTGAGATTCTGTGGCGGTTTATTAAATATGAATGGATCGAAATAAATGCCTATTCTAGCTGGCCAGCTCTTGTTTCATGTGTGGAAAAAATACTTAAAGAATTTGGAGAAAATTATGTAATTAATTTTGCTTAACTACTTACGACGGGTAGTCCTGCGCTTGAAAAAAGTTACTCGTGATGGCGATTGGGAAATTGCCATCCTGACAACTCTACCTCAAACTGTTGCCAGTGCGACTGATGTCGCCGAGTTGTATCGGGGGCGTTGGAGTATTGAGACTTTATTTCAAACTGTAACTAAGAACTTTGAGGGGGAGATTCAAACCTTGGGTTATCCGAAGGCTGCTTTATTTTCTTTTTGTTTAGCTCTGGCTTCTTACAATATTTTAGCTGTAGTCCGAAGGACTCTCGGCAGTGTACACGGTGTGGGAAAAATTGAGTCGAGTCTTTCAGAATTCTACCTAGTTGATGAAATTCAAGGAACTTATCGGGGGATGACTATAGCCTGTGAACCTGATAATTGGAGGCATATTCAGGCTTGGTCATTGTCTCAACTGGCTGATTTTCTGTTAGATTTAGCTGCACGAGTGAATTTGAAGTCTTTTCTGAAGCAGCTACGTTCGCCCAAAAAGAAGAAACCACCGGGGAATTGTTGACTCACGTCACCGTCATCTTTCTACAGCAAGGCTGCTGGAGCAAGCTCAGCAGCCACCTTGACAGGGCTGCCGATGGAGACCCTATTATCTGTAAAACTTACATGACCAGAGTAGGTGCGATTCGTTGAAGAGTGAATCACGGTGAAAGTCCGTGCGCGACCTGAAATGGTCGTTTAGTCTGGGAAGCCCTCTTCCTTAGAGGATTCACACCCTCTACCCCTATGTAAAAGACTCCATAAGAGTCCGGTCACGGTCAAGTAAGCAATGAAACAACCGGAATGCAGACCACAAATGTACTTAGTGCTACTAGCCTAAAGTAGTTCAGAGGCTAAGGGGAGTTCCCTAATGGTGAACATAAGTGAATTATCAATAAACTGCGTGATTCACCAATGAGCCAAATAAGGCTGATAGGCTCCAACCAAAAGGTAAGTGGGTAGTATTTTGAGTACGGGCTTCAACATACGTGTGAATAACAATCCCACCGCAGAATAGATAACACCTAAAAGGGAACAGAAAACTAAACGGTACAACAGGGTAAGCCCTACAGAGTCTAAGAGAGGTCGAATACTCTTAGTAAGTCCGAGGCAACAAAGACCGAAATCTCTGGAGGGTAAAGGATGGAAG
This sequence comes from Microcoleus sp. C2D2, assembly GCF_036702495.1. Taxonomy (NCBI): domain Bacteria; kingdom Bacillati; phylum Cyanobacteriota; class Cyanophyceae; order Oscillatoriales; family Microcoleaceae; genus Microcoleus; species Microcoleus sp. C2D2. The sequence continues at coordinate 1,699 of NZ_JAUBTO010000295.1, forward strand.
AAAAAGCGAATGCTGACTTGTAATGAGTTGGATAGGGGTTGAAACATCACCTCTGACCGAAAGGAAAGCAGACTTCTTCTGGGTCTTATACGAAAGAAACTCTCACAAAGGAATCACATCTGAGGACAAGTTAGATGGTGTCAGCAATGACAACAAACGGACTAAAGAAGCGGCTAGAGAACTGGAACCAGGTCAACTGGAGAAAAGTTAACAAAGCCGTTAGAAACCTGCGTCAAAGAATCTTTCGTGCGAGAAAGCTTGGTGACTTCCGTAAGTTAAGAAGCTTGCAGAAGTTGATGATTCGTAGCTACGCCAACTTACTATTGTCAGTTCGACGTATCACCCAAACCAATCAAGGTAAAGCAACGGCAGGCATTGATAGAGAAGTCATCAATACCCCAGAGCAGCGAGTGATTCTGGTAAACAACTGGGGTGGGGGAAACCTCAAACCGACACGAAGGGTAGAAATACCCAAGCCCAACGGCAAGAAACGACCGCTCGGAATCCCGACCGTGCGTGACAGAATCGAACAGGCAATAGTAAAGAATGCACTAGAACCCGAATGGGAGGCTGTATTCGAGCAAAACTCGTATGGCTTCCGACCAGGGAGAGGTTGTCAAGACGCAATTGGACAATGCTTTAACAAAGTAGGGTTTAACAGAGCAGGTGGACATACTTGGGTTCTAGAAGCTGATATCAAAGGCTTCTTCGATAACATCGCCCATGAATCCATTCTGAGCATGATGGGAAACTTCCCAAAACGGGAACTCATCAAAGGATGGTTAAAAGCGGGTTTTGTGTTCCAAGGGAAATTCAACCCAACAGAACAAGGCACGCCACAAGGCGGGGTGATTTCACCTCTCTTAGCCAATATTGGTTTGCATGGCTTAGAAAATTACATTAAAGCCACCAATCCTAAGCTTGGTGTGGTTCGATATGCCGACGACTTCATTGTTACGGCAAAAGACAAAGTAAGTCTCGAAGTTGCCCAAAACTTGATTCAAGCATGGATGTCAAAGCGAGGTCTTGAACTCAGTGCTGAGAAGACGTTAATCACGTCAATGGAAGATGGCTTCAACTTCTTGGGGTTCAACTCCCGACACTACGGCGGAAAACTCCTAATAAAGCCGTCCAAAAAGAAGGTACTAGCCTTCTGTAAGCGGATTGGAGGAGAAATTAAAAACCTCAGCAGTGTAGAACAAGAAGTTCTAATTAAAAAGCTCAATCCAATTCTCAGAGGTTTTGTTAACTACTACAAAGGAGTGGTAAGCAAAGAAACCTTCAACTATATATCCCACAGATTGTGGCAATACCTTTGGCGTTGGGCGAAGCGTAGACATCCCAACAAGAACTCTAAATGAATACGCAAACGTTACTTCAAGACTATTAAAGGCAATCGATGGACATTCGCTTGCACCACAAGCGACAGACGGGTTAAGGACAAAGAACTTATCCTTTACCAAATTGCATCTACTTCTATCGTGCGCCATATAAAAGTCAAGGGTGACGCTAGCCTCGACGACCCCTCGTTAAAAGAGTATTGGGAAAAACGCCACCAGAAGCTTGGAAAAACCCGCTTTGATAAAGGGACTAAACTTTATACGATAGCAGAAAACCAAAACTGGAAGTGTCCAGAATGTGGCGAAGCTTTACTCAACGGGGAAGAAATCGAAACCCATCACATAGTACCTGTCGCTGAGGGTGGAACTGACGACGTGGAAAATCTTCAGCACTTGCATAAACCATGCCATAAACAGGTACACAAAACCCAAGTCAAATCTCGCTTGAAATAAGGCTTGAGCGCAGTGAGCTGGAAACTCTCATGCTGCGTTCTTAGGGGAGGGGACAGAGGTGACTCTCGAACCTTACCCGACACATAACTCCTCCAGCCACAAGGCTGAACTCTCGGTCTGATAAGGGTGCAAGCCCCTTCTGCCAGACTCAGGTATGACTCCCTATCTGCCCACACCGACGCCCGCTCGATTCTTGGAGAGTGAAGCCCGAAGGCGCAATCAGACATCTAATGTGGGATGACACTGGCGAAGAGAGGGGAATTCCAATGGTGAAACTGAGCCTAGAGTGCGATTCGTTGTGAGTGAATCACGGTAAGCAGTCCGTAAATAACCTCACCAACCCAACTTAGTAATAAGAAAAGGTTGAACTCTCGGTCTGATATGGGTGAAAGCCCCATCTACTAGACTCAGGTATGACTCCCAATCTGTCCACACCGAACAAGCTCGATTCTTGTAGAGTGAAGCTGGAAACAGGGCGCAATCAGACATCTGTTGTGAGATGACACTGGTGCTAACGGGGAGTTCCTACGGTGAAAACAGAGCCTGCAAAAGCAACCTATCTGTAAGCGGGACACAACTTAAAAAGCCCGACTTCACTGGAGTTAATTCCCGTCACACAATTTTAGGAGTAGTGGCAAGAGTCCAGGGAATCCAGTGGTTGAATTGGCTCCACCTAACGGGACGAATAATCTAACCGAGGGAACGAAGAAAAACGGATTGAGGGTCTAGAGCGCCAGTCCAGTAAAAGAGCTTGACAAAAAGCAGGAAGTATGTTGTACAAAAAACTCACGGTGAGGCACT
>NZ_JAUBTO010000296.1:0-4291 GCF_036702495.1 Microcoleus sp. C2D2
TCCTTCAATTTCCAGTTCTTCAGGATTGGGCAGAATCATTTGCTGCATTTGACGCACGATATCCAATTGAGCACCCAGGCGAAGATTGTCTTCCTTGAGTCTCTGGTTGAGGGTATCTAACTTTTGTGCGGAGTCTGCCAGTTGCTCTATGGCTTGTTCGAGTCGATCGGATTGTACCAAGATCGATTGGTCAAAAACATCAAGCAACTGCGTCAAAGTCGCTACTTGGGATTTAAGCTGCGCTAGCTCCTGCTCAGTGTTTCTTGTGAATATTTGCCCGAAGGCTGTAGCAGATTCATCTTTTTGAGCGAAGACAGCTCCTCTATCGAACCGCAGCAGTGCTGTCTTGACGTTCAGCGCCAGAGTGCTGAACATCTGAGCCGTGCTATGGGGAATCTGGACTTTCAAGAACAGGATAATTGCAAACAGATTGCCCGAAGGCAATAGACCACCAAACCCCAACACAGACTTGATTCCGAAGGGAATCACAAAGGAGTCCTGGGCGGGAATATAGGGGTTGCCAATCGCTTCAGGCACATAGAAGACGTTGTATTTCCTCTGCTCGATTTCTACCAAAAGATCCGGACCAGGGTTGATAACTGTTTTTATATCTAAGCCTAGCTGTCTGATGAGTTGTGAGATCATCGGTATCTGAGCGACTACAGATTCGCTTGCCAGTGGAATAGCCTTGTGTCCAACCGATGTGTGTCTTGAGTTCCATTCCGTTTGTTGTCCTACCGTTGCCAGTAGAGTCATGCACTTCATGGCAGGCAAAGGGGGATAGTGGTCCAACATACTACGGGCATACTCGGCAAGTTCGACTTCTAAGTTTTCATAAGGGTGAGTTTTGAACAAACGGACGAGGGCGCAGGATTTCTCACCAGTTGGCTTAGTACAGAAATTTTCGTAAAGATACCTAACAATTTTGTTACTCGCCTCTTCCATACTTTCAACCCCCAAGCCGAACTGGCGTAGAGCCAACCCGCATTCCGCCATGTCCCTTAAAGTGAATCTCGTCAAGTCGTACATCGGACTTCCTCATCGATTTGGAAATAACGGCAACTAACACAGACAGTGCCACAATCCAGTAATTATGGTGCATTGCGGCAGGTACTCGCATAGCAGCCATGCCAATATAATGCATATTTCCCATGCCAGAGCCCATGAGAATACCGGGGATTAACAATGAGAACCTGTGTGCAAAACCTCGATGCAAGCTGTAGAAGGCGATACCAGATGCCATGACTGCGGCAAGCCAAGAGACAATCACAATGGGTAAATTGTAGGCGATCGATACTGGCAAGTAATAAGCCAGCATTCCTATAAAGTGCATTGCCCAGATGCCCGTTCCCATTGTCAAAAAACCACCAATTAACCAACAACAGCGAATATTTTTACCGTTTTTTGGATTCATTCTCCCGGTTAATTCTCAGGCTTATAGGAGGGAAAAACGGCAATAATGATGGAAAAGTGACGAAAAAAAAATCGTATTGAACAACGATTAATAGATTAGTCTCATAGAAATTTAGACTTTGAGTATGGCTGGGAAGTTCTCTGGAGATTTAGCCTCTTGCGGGTGCTGCATTTGAAGTATCGTACCACCTCCTCGTAAATTTGACGGTTAATGCGATCGCCCCGACGACCATTTCCAGTTTAATGTCATAAGTTGATTTTTTCGAGGTATTGGCGAGCGCTCTAAACCAAGGCCGCTGCTTGAGGCTGTAACTTTTTTTCTACACCTAATTGGGTCCGTTTCAAAACCAACAATGTGATGTCATCAAATACTTTTTGAGTGCCGATATGTCCCCGTAAATCGTCAATCACCGCTTGCTTAATTTCTGGTGCCGATAAATGCCAGTTTTGGCTAATGACTTTACACATCTGCTCAACGCCATACTGTTTTTTCTTAATGTCTTTTGCTTCGGGGATACCATCGGTATATAGCACTATACCATCTCCTACTTGTAGCTCAATTGAAATGTGACTGATGAACTCAGCAATGTCATCGTGGAGGGCAATGGGGAGACCTAAATCCATTGTGTCCATACGTTCTACCTGTCCACAGTTTCGCACGATGAGCGTTTCTTCATGTTGTCCACTGATGCTGACCCATCCTTGGGAGTAATTTAAAATCGCTAGGGTAAGACTTTTCTCGGAATTCATGCGCTGCACGTTTTTGTAAAGGGTGCGGTTGAGCGCATCTAAAAACCGAACCGGATCAGTTTCGCCGATTTCCTTGAGGGTACGGACTGCCGTTTGCGCCATCAGCATCAGGATGCCACTTTCGAGTCCATGTCCAGTGACATCGCCGATGCCAAGAGTGACAACGCCATCGGTGTTCAAGACATCATAGTAGTCGCCGCCGACTTCCTCGGCAGCCTCCATGTATCCAGCAATATCGAGTCCCTCAATTTCTAGTTCCTCAGCGTTAGGTAGAATCATCTGCTGCATCTGACGCAGGATATCCAATTGAGCCCCCATGCGGACAATTTCGGTTTCTGATACCGCTAACCGAGTCCGTGTTTGCCGGAGTTGCAGGATCGTGGATAATAATTCTCGCTTTTGATCGTTGAGCGATGCCAGAATGGCAATTCCGAGAATAAGTATGGAAACTACCCCAGTCATGTATTCTAAGGTAGAATTTTCCACTATCGGCAACGAAGCCATCGCATGGTCAATTTCAGTAAAAGTGGCTGCTGCCATGCCAGTATAGTGCATTCCACTGATTACCCCTCCCATTAACGCGGCGCTGCCTAATTTCAGCAATTCCCGCTCTGGGTTTTTTTGCAGGTACTCTACGATCAGTAAGGCTGCAATCGAACCAGTAACTGCAACTAAGACAGACAGTCCCACAATCGAGTAATTAAAGTGCATTTTTGCAGGTACTCGCATAGCTGCCATGCCAATATAATGCATGCTTCCAATCCCAGACCCCATGAGGATACCGGGGATTAACAACGAGAACCAGTGTGTAAAACCTCGATGCAAGCTGTAGAAGGCAATACCAGATGCAATAACTGCGGCAACCCAAGAGAGAATCACAATGGGGAAATCGTAGCCGATTGATACTGGCAGGTGATAAGCCAGCATTGCTATAAAGTGCATTGCCCAAATGCCTGTTCCCATTGTCAAGGAACCACCAATTAACCATAAAAAGCGAATATTTTCACCGTTTTTCGGAGTCATTCTCCCGGTTAATTCTAAGGTGGTATAGGAGGCAAAGATGGCAATAACGATGGAAAAGATGACAAGCAAAAAGTCGTATTTAACAACCATCAATAGATTACCCTCATAGAAATTTAGACAATAGCTACGGCTTTGAAGTTCTCTTGAGATTCCGCCTCTTTCGTGGTGCTGCGTTTGAGATATCCTATCGTACCACCACCTCGTAAATTTGACGGCTAATACCGAATCCGGGTTAACTACCCCTTTTTTGGTGGGGACGAAGCAGAAGGCACCGGAGATGAGAGTCAGGAGGCAGAAGGCATAAGGAAAAAAATACTTAAGTCGAAAAGGGTTATCAAGGCGGATTTGGTATAACGCGATCGCCCCGACGACCATTTCCAGTTTAATGTCATAAGTTGATTTTTTCGAGATATTGGCGATCGCTCTAAACCAATGCGGCTGCTTGAGGCAGTGACTTTTTTTCTACACCTAATTGGATCCGCTTCACAACCAACAGCGTAATATCATCAAACACTTTTTGAGTGCCGATATGTCCCCGCAAATCGTCAATCACTGCTTGCTTAATTTCTTGTGCCGATAAATGCCAGTTTTGGCTAATGACTTCGCACATCTGGTCAATGCCATACTGTTTTTTCTTAATGTCTTGTGCTTCGGGAATACCATCGGTATATAGCACTATACCATCTCCTAGCTGTAGCTCAAGTGAAATGTGACTGATGAACTCAGCAATGTCATCGTCGAGGGCGATGGGGAAGCCTAAATCCATTGTGTCGATACGTTCTACCTCTCCACCGTTTCGCACAATGATTGTTTCTTCATGCTGACCGCTGATGCTGACCCGTCCTTGGGAGTAATTTAAAATCGCTAGGGTGAGACTTTTCTCCGAATTCATGCGCTGCACGTTTTTGTAAAGGGTGCGGTTGAGCGCATCTAGGAACCGAACCGGATCAGTTTCCTTGATTTCTTTGAGGGTGCGAACGGCGGTTTGCGCCATCAGCATCAAGATACCGCTTTCGAGTCCATGTCCCGTGACATCGCCGATGCCAAGAGTGACAACGCCATCGGTGTTCAAGACATCATAGTAGTCGCCGCCGACTTCATCGGC
>NZ_JAUBTO010000297.1:0-4259 GCF_036702495.1 Microcoleus sp. C2D2
CTCTAATCCCACGATTGCAATTGCACAACCCAATGCTGCACGAAAGCAGAAATGCGATCGCGCCGAGTTTCAAAAGTAGCAGCAATCCAGATAAACACAATCCCAAAAGCCAAACCAATCGCCCATTTTATCAGCGGATAATCGAATATCAGAACCACCAATTGATAGAAAACATTGATTAAAAATACAGCCGTTCCCACAAACAAAAACGCCCGAACTCGCAGCGCCAAACCCGCTGCAATAGCCACCAAACTAAAAGATCCTGCAACTAAACCGTGGCTTTGCTGAGTCAAAAGAGGTATCCCGCAAATCAGCGCAGTTGCGAGCATTCGCAGAGTGTGGCGCAGCGGTTTTTTTGCTGGTAATTTGAGAGTGGGATCGAACTGAGTAATGTAAAGTAAAGAAAGTCCTAAAGGAGTAACATAAAACTCTGGCTGAGTCAACCCTATTTGCCAGAACCACCGCAGCATTATCCAGTCAATTATTGCCACACTCACATAGGTAAAACGGACTTCCTGCCTTTCCCAAGCTAGAAAAACATAGAAGGCGGCAGCTATCAGCAAGCTAATCGGATAAAACTTAGCCGGACTTTCCAAAATAGCAACTATGGGAATCAGCGAAGCAATTACCTGCCAAGGTTTTTTTGACCAACCCCAGTTGTCCCAAGGCAAAATGTAAATGAAATAAGCTAATAGAGAAGCGAGGGCAACTTTCCAAGGTCCCAGCGGCCCGGAAATATACTTAACTAAAGGTGTATTGATCCAGTAAAGCCGGATGGCAAAGGCTTCTAGCCAACCCAAGTAAATCCAAATTTCTGCCCGTTGGCGATCGCGATTATTTCGCCCTTGCCAGAAAGCATATTGAACTAATAAAGCACCAGTGACTAATCCTAAATTTAAGCCTGATTTAATATCATGGGCAGAAGCCCAAATCAGCAGCCAACTGCTCAAAACCCAGTGCAGGTGAGCAAATATTTTTAACTCTGCATTAGTTAAATGTAAATAATTGCTGAGCCAAGGAGATAAAATGCGATAGATATATGTTAAAGTTGTGCCGAGAGTGGCCAGGACAATTAAGCCGTCGCCAAAAGATCCTCCTGGTGCTTGAAAAAGTTGATAGAGTAGCGATTCGTAAGCAGCAACGGACACGCCCATTAATCCCAAATAAACCAAAGGTTTAAATTCTTGCTCCCGCCTACCAATGCCGATCGCAATTAAAGACGCACCCAACACAGTTAAACCAGTCCAATTCGCAAAAGTGTGCGATCGGAAAGTTAAACCCAATACCCCGTAAACCAAAGGTATAAAATGAATGCTAGGTAAATTTGTTTGAGCGCGGTGGCGGCGCCGCCACCAATCCCCCAACAATTGAGTAAACAATCCGAGAGCGATATTAGCAACTGCTAAATTAATCGTAGTGCGATCGACAAAACTCAAACCGACTGCTGTCAACAACTCCAAACTCCAAGCCAAGGCATAAATTGCCAGAGGGGAGTGTTGCCGTAAACTTCGGAAAATAATCGCAGCCATTATCACCAAAATAGTAGCTAAAACTTCAGCAGAAGCCGGGGAACTCAAGCTACTGCCTGCGTAGAAGTCAAAGGAATAAAAAGTAATTGTTGTTAACAGCAAGCCTGCCAGTAAGATGGCCCAAGTATCTAAAGCTCGATCGTAAATTTCAGCTAATTGAGAAGGCTCAGCCAAACGGCTGGAAAAACGAACAATCATGCTGCGAAGCAACCACAGAGACAAAACAGCGATCGCCCCGGCAATTGCCCAATCCCAACCCGACACAAAACCTAATCGATCGATCGCCGCAGCTACGAAACTCAAGCCAAACCCCACTCCAATCACAGCCGCTGCTAGCTCTACTAAATAGTAAGTATTGACTAACATTAATACGGCTGCCAAGCCAAAACCAATTAACCGATATCCCGGAAAAGTAAAAATTAGAAATTGTGCGAATATTAAGGCGATCGCACTAAAGGTACTGGCAACTCGTTTGTGAGGAACCTCAGTATATTTAGCAACAGCAGTCAAAGCCAAAGGAGTCGCCAGCCAGAGCAAACTCCACTGAGGGCGATGAGTGGCAGTACCCGCAATTAAGTAATTTTGCAACAATATAAAGCTGAATCCTGCTAATACTAAGCCCAGATACCAGGAAGTTTGAAACCATGCATGAGGCAAGCGGAAAAATGCAGAATTTTCTCGGTAATTTGCCGCTTTCATCCAGACATAAAATACCCATTCAATCGCCATGAATATTAATAATAGTGCTGACCAAATATTGGGTGTCTGGTTGGGGAAAAATAAGTCAATTGCCGAAGCGATCGCACATAAACCAATAATGTGAGTTAGGGGAATCAAAATTGCAGGATTTCCCTGTTGTTCAACAGCAGAAGCCTGGTTATCAACTCGCCGGGAATTCTCGGCAATTACGTATTTCCAAGCGATCCAACCTAAAGTTAAAGTAGAGACGAATAAATTGAGCGATCGCCAAAACGGATTGACTAAACTAACAATAGTTAAAACAATCCCCAAACACAGAGCAAGGTTTTCGCCAAAACAGGCAAGTTGAAACTTTCGCTTGCTGTAGAGCCACTGCACCACACTTACCATTAAAATTAAATAAGGCAACAGCAGAACACCCCAAAAAGCCCAAGGAGTTTGCTGAGAGTTTGTAAGCTGAGTTAAAAATGCAACAAATTGTGTTTTAATCCCTAAAGGAAGCACTCGCCAAAACAGCCAAATACTCTGAAGTCCCACCGCCTCAAGCATTAGCAAATCAAACTCTTGCCAAAACCGCACTAAACGGTTATAAAAAAACCAAACAGCCAATCCGCTAACTGCGATCGCCTGTAGCGGAATGTCGCGAAAACAAACCAGGTATCCCAAACCCACCAAACCCATTCCCGCTAATTGCCAGTTAAAAAATTTGCTGGGATTTGGCTGGTCGGATATATTGTTTTCAATAGTCCCAGATGCGAGGGGGTGCTGCCAATCGGGCCATGCTAAAAGCACGCCGCAGATTCCCAAAGCTAAACCCATTTCAGCGATATTTACATCCTTGACAAATATCGCCCGACCCAGTAAAATTCCTAAGGAATAAGCTACTAAAGCCGCTTTTTTGTAAGTCAGAAAATTTCTGCTAGAACTGGAAGCAGCGGCGAATGTTTCAGTATTTCCCGCGCGTGTGATAGATTGCAATCGTTGTTGCTGAACTTGATAAACTGTAGCAGCAGCAGTTCCCACTGTACCCAAATAAACCGCAGCCAGGGAAAAGCCGGCACTTCCCCACCCCCAGTGCAAATAACTCAATCCCAAGTGATTTAGGGCGATCGAGCGAGTGATGTTTTTTCCTGAAAAGCTTTGATATTGATCTTTTATAATCCGGGCAGTTATCCAAGTCAAAATAAGTGCCGCTGCGATTGCTACCGCCCAGTCCCAAGGATACCGCCACAATCCAAAAGTATCCATTGCCCAAAAATTGATCGGCACTAGCAACAGCGTCACTTCTTGCAAAGTTTGAGCAGTCAAGTGCAAATTCTGCTGTCTGTTTGCCCAAGTGCTAATCGCCCAAAAAGTTAAAGTATAAGCTAACAAAACTCCATATTGTCCGGCTGCAGGAAATCTTTCCCACTGACTGGCAGCTAAGACTCCTGAGGAGACAACTACCATGAACACTCCTAAAAACAACAGCCATACCACGCTAATTTCTGCCATTAGCGAGTGCAAAATTTGAGCGATTAAATTAGGGGTTTGAGTAGTTTTTGTGGGCGTAGCAACGCTTTCTCTGCTGCTAGGTAATGCTTGAGGCGTTGAGGGGGCAGGTACTTTTGGCTCGTTCCTAGGAGTTCGCGGGCCGTCAATTTCAGAGAGGTCTACAGCGGGATCTCTGAGTGGGCAGACTAAATACTGCCGGCACAATTGCTCAACCTCGGCGGGCGAAAGCAAACCCAGCCGCAGCCACGCTTCTAAACCTGTCAACAACTCAGGATGCGAGGCTAAGACGCTCAATTCAATTTTGCTCGATCGACCTTTGGGAGACGACATCGGCTTAAACTTGTACTAGCTACATTCAAGCTATAGCCTAGATTAATGTCGATCGAACATGGCAACATTCCGCCATCGCAATTGGCACAATAAGTATTTATAACTAAAGAGCTGTAGCAGCCACTGTCATATCGATTCCGGTTGCACCGTCCGCATTGTTGACTGTTGACTGTTGACTGTTGACTGTTGACTGTTGACTAATGACTG
>NZ_JAUBTO010000298.1:0-4077 GCF_036702495.1 Microcoleus sp. C2D2
CTTTAAGCGCATAGCCTTCTTCGAGGTGTGGCGCGTTCAAGGGTTGGAACCCTCTCGGCTGCGCCAACGAGCCGCACAAAACCATAGGAGTTTGGCTCAAAGAGAGCTTCCCATTCTGGTTCAAGAGCTGCTTTTACAACTGCTTGTAAGGCGCGGTCGTACATAGTGGGTATGCCCAATGGTCTTGACTCATTGGTTCCTGGTTTTGGTATCATTACCCGACGTGTCGGTTGTGACTTGTCAGTTGCTTTGAGTTGACTTACTAGCTTGACTCGTTGCTTCGGAGATAGTAATTTAATACCATCTACACCTGCTGTACGTTTGCCAGTATTGTCTTGCGTGACCCGTCGTACCGCTAATACCTTATTAGACCATGAATTAATCAAGGTCTTCTGAAGCTTCCGAACTGCTTTTACATCGCCACGCTCACTTGCTCGATAGATACGTTTTTGCAACTTGAATGTCAATCTTTCAGCTTTTCGCCAATTGATTTGATTCCATTCCACCGTCGGGTTGTCCCGCGTTTTAGACTTATTCATTGCTACTAAAGTTCCTATCCTTGAAGTTACCATGCGTCTGTCTGCATATCTCTGTCATTACAACAGAGCGTTCGCTTTTGACACAATCCCTCTCTCATATATTATTCGTTAGCTACTTACTGGGTAATCGACCTGTTTCCAGAAATATATGAGAGTTACTTCGTTCCAAATACACATTCATTGAGTTTTTAGTGTGATGCTATCCACCGGGTTTACAGGCAGTGCTTATAGGTCGAATTAAAAATCGCCTATGCCCTATCCTTGCCTTTTGGCTTGGTCTTAATCAGTCTTTACCGTGTTTTTCAACGGGCTTATACTTGATTCAGCCGTTAGACCATCTCAGTTAACGATGGTTCAGGCACATCTTTGCTTTCGCTACACATGAACTCTTGCTCAACAGTTACCAGTTTCGGCTACCAGTAGTCTGCTTTTTATCCCCGCTTTACCTGCTAGTTGCTACCTAGTAAGATAGGGGATATGCTTTTACCGCTGCACTTGCGGACTAGGACTTGGGATGACCCGCACCTAGATGTGTATTTAGTTGTTTTAACCGATTGGTTAGACTAACCGTCCCTGAATATCTCTATTCATTTGGGTTAAACGAATCGCACCTTAATATCCTGATTGAAGCAACGCTTCAGAGAGCAAATCTGTTAGTTGGAGTGTAACAGCCCACTGGTTTAAGTAAGCGAGATCGAGTCGTTCCCCTTGCACCTTCAAAACTCCCAACACATCTCTCCACTGTTTTTGAGAACCGCCAGGAATTAGTTTGTACCAACTGAGTTTTTGCAGGACGATATCTTCGGGCGAGTAGATGTAAATTCCCTCTTCTTGTAAGCCGCTAACAGGATGAAGTTGGCGGCGGCTCATCACCGAAGCGGAAAAAGGGTCGTTGCTGCCCATCACAAAAATGTCTGCTTTCTCCATCGAAGGCAAATAGATGACATTGAACGATGATTCGCGGGGCGCTGTTTTTGACTTAGCAATTGCTTCAATCACAGCCGAGTCGCTGATGTAAAACTCGCCTGACATGGTATCAATTAACCTCTGTGCTGTTCGCGCTTCCAGGTCAATCACTAAGTCCAAATCTTGCGTAGACCTGTTTTCTCCCAACAGCGAACTTGCCACCGAACCTCCCACCACATAGGGAATATTCAGCGGTAGCAAAATGCTGGCTATTTTTTGCGCTAATTCGATCGGATCTGCAATCACGAGTTCACCCCAATTATTGCTGTCTGATAAAATTTCGATCCACTCGGCACCCAAGCACCTTTTAATAAATTCTTGCTTAACTTTTGCTTTGGTAGCATTGGGATACTGGTTCTTTATTCCCGATATTGCCAACCTTCGCACCGCTTGATTGAAAGCGCAAGTCCGCTGTACTTTTTGTTGGGGCGTTAACTGCCGCATTAGCTGAAACACCAGCACGTCAGCCTCAATGCTGGTATCGAGAGATTGCGGCTTGTATCCCGACTTAACTGTGACTGTTGGCATTGGCGGCATGATGGAATCTCGATCGAGGGCAGAGATTTCACTATTGTATTACAAAGTCAAAGTTTTTCAGACCGTGCAAAAAAAGTGATATCTTTGATGTACGAACTGCTGCAACAACAGGTATATGCGATCGCAAGACGTAATTAATTTAATTTTTCTTATAAATTCAAAGAAATTCCACAAACTGCATTTTCGATGTTCTCCGTTGAAGGTGGAAGTATCTCAAATCCATGCTTCTCGTACCATTTGACGAGGTTGGGATTGTTGTTGATGTCTTGTTCAGTTAGAGAACCGCAGATTCGCTTAATTCCCCGCTGACGAGCTTTCTTTATCGCAAACTGCAACAGGTGAGTTCCCAGCCCCATGCGGCGGTAATCGATTGGCTTGGGTTCAACTAACAGTCTCAAAAGAGCTGCCCCTAAGTGTTCTGAAACGTGAATTACATCGTCGCGAATCAAGATATCGTCTATCACCAACTTATCAGGCGGATACAAAACGCATTGAAGCATACCAATTGCGCTGTTGCGGTACAAGAGTTTCGCAGTGAAATATGAGTCTTCGTCCCCGTTTACTTGCAGGCGGTATTCTCGTCCCTGGCGATCGCGAATAATCATCTGACCATTGTTTTCCGATGAACTTTCCAACATCATTTATTTTTAGAATACCCGATAGCGATTGTCGCTCACCTCGGATGCGATGATCCTTATTTCCCTTGGCACCTCTCCTACCACGTTAAGAAATCCCCGCCTACGGATGCAGCAATGCAGTATTTGCGGCAAACTCTCAGGTGTCGGGTCGGGTATACACCAAGCATGAAAATAGAGGGACACGGACAAGCAAAAATCCTTACGCAAGAGGAAATCGAACTCTTGTTCAGCGAAGGTTTGCAGACCGAGCGCGACCGCACTTTGTTTGGAGTTTGCCTCTACACCGCCTGCCGCATTGCCGAAGCCTGTTCGCTGGAAGTCATCGATATTTACACTGCCAGAGGTACAGTCAGACCTACAATCAACTTCCGCAAGGGCAACACCAAAGGGAAACTCCAAACCCGCACGATTCCGGTATTTGAAGATTTGCGAAGTCTCCTGACATCTTGGAAACCCCACGCCGGCAAAACTTACTTATTCCCCGGCCGCCACCCGAACCACCGCTGGAAGCACCTGCACGCCAACTCAGCGGATCGGATTTTGAGAGAAGCGTTCTCGCGGGCCGGCATCGAGGGAGCCTCCACCCACAGCTTCAGGAGAACTGCCCTGACTCAGATGAGCAACGCCGGGATTCCGCTGCGGGTGATTCAAGAAATCAGCGGTCACAGCAACCTCGAACAGTTGCAGCGGTATTTGGAGGTGAAGCCGGAACAAGTTAGGGGGGCGATCGCCTCTCTTTCCATGCTTTCCTACACGGGGAAACAGGTATTTCCCCGCGTAATTGATGAATTGCCCGCTGTGCCGTTGCCCCCTCACCAACTGTCACAAGGCCAATCTGACGCGGCCCAAGAAATTCCCGACTGGTGAGCGAGCAATTTTAGATTTTAGATTTTAGATTTTAGATTTTGGACGCAAGGATTAAAGTCACGCATCAAGAGCATCGAGTGCCGATCGCTTTCTCCCTCAAGGCAGAAGCCCTCACCCCTGGATTTGTTGTTACAATTCTCGATCGTATGGAGCAGGTGCATCTACAAAACCGGCTCAAAGGAGAATTGACAGACAATGTGGCTTAAATTTGGTGTTGCTCTCAGCGGCGAACTGACGGGCATTGATGAAGTTGCGCGCGGAAAAACTCAGCTAACTTGTCTCTACTGCGGAGGCGGATTGACAGCGAAAAAGGGTTCGGTGAAAGAACATCACTTCGCTCACACCGAGGAAACTTGCAAGCCCGTGTCGCAGCGGATTAAAACCAAAGCTTTCCCATCGCTTCCCCTCTACGAGCATTTCAACATCGAACTCAAGGGTGAGGAATTGGAACAGTTGAAGGTGCTGTGGAAGTGCGATTCGTTGATTAGTGAATCTCGGTAATCAATCCGTAAATAACTAATGAGCGTGAA
>NZ_JAUBTO010000299.1:0-4002 GCF_036702495.1 Microcoleus sp. C2D2
GAGTCGGGAGTCGGGAGTCGGGGAATGTGGAATTATTGACCTTGACTTTATCATTCCTATGCAACCGGAAACGATATCAGAGGGTCGGGTTTGACAAAGCAACAGGCACCTGCAGGCCCAAAACGCCACACTGCGGTTGATAGCTTCGGCTTAGTGCTGTGGTGGTCACAGCAGCAAGTGTTCCTGAATGTCAAGCCAGCAAACAGGTTCTCTCTTTCGGTCTACCAGATGGGACAAAGGATTCCACGGCTGTATTTGCTCGCTTGTCGATCGAGGTGACAGCGGCGATGGGTTTCTCAAATCGGTGATGGATTGCTTGGGATGGATTATTCAGGTGGTTTTACCACCGCAACATATCCAAGGCTTGGTTTTACGGAAAAAAAGATCCGTGGTTGAACAAAGTTTTAGTTGGCTCAATTAATATCGAAGGTTGAGCTAGGACGATCGGCTCTATGATTCGGCCTATGGTCAGGCGATTAGCCTAATTTGGTTTCCTTTGCCACTTATGATACAGCCTCTTAGACACTTTGGGCATATCTTCTCAGCAAGCAGCCGAGCAAGCTGAGGCTGTTGCTGCCGCATCGCCAAGCTTTAAATCTTGTGGCAGAAGGCACTCAAACGGTTGAGCAAACTCTCAATCAAATGCTGGGTTTGAGAGAAGCTGTGGTGGCAATTTCTCAGCAAAATCAGCGACTTTATGACTGTACAAGTCAGATTGGCAATATCTCGACTTTAGGAAGTTTGGTTAGCGATTTAGCCAGCCAGACGAATATCCTGGCTGTCAACAGCGCCGTCGAATCAGTCAGATCTGGTGAGTACGGCAAAGGTTTGGCGGTGGTAGCAAGCGAAATTCGCTTTCTTAGCCGGTGAAAGCCAAGAAGCGGCGCAAAAGATTAATGGTATTATTCCAGAGATTAAATCTGCGATCGACTCGACTGTGAAAGCAACAGAAGAGGGACACAAAACAGCAGCAGCGGTGAAAACAGCACGAGAGACGGCAGCAGCTTTTACGGGTGTTAGGGAAGCTTGCCATCGGGTGTTTGCTAGCAACCAACAAATTTATTTTAATATTCAACAGCAGGCGATCGCTATTGGGCAAGTAGGTGATGCCATGAATTCTCTCAACCAAGCCGCATTTCAAACAGTCAGGGGCATTACTCAAGTCAAAATCGGCACTCAAAAACTTAACGAAGCTGCATTAAATCTCACGTCTGTAGTGTAATAAGGAAGTTCGGCAACGAGGGGTGTACGGGATTTAACGAACTTAATGGATTTAATGGATGGATGTTGAGGGAAGAGGGAAGTTCCGCAACGAGGGGTGTACGGGATTTAATGGATGTAACGGATTTAATCGATAGAAGGAAGAATTAGCAATTACCAATTACCGATGACCAGTTACCGATGACCAGTTACCGATGACCCATTACCGAAAGATATATATGATTGAAGATGAAGAACTCCGAGACGTATTTAAAATCGCTAGTCAAGAACACTTGCAGAAACTAGACGATGGATTGCTGTACTTGGAACAACACCCGAGCGACTTAGCTAAGTTAGAAGAATTGCTGCGGGAAACCCATTCTCTTAAAGGCGATGCTGGGATGCTGGAGGTAAAAAATGTAGCATCTTTAGCTCATCAAATAGAGCATATTTTGGGAGGTGTCAAGCGGGGAGAAACTCAACTAAATCTAGATCTTAGGGATCGACTTTCGCAAGGTTTAGACGCCCTCCGCAAACTTGTTGACGAAGCCGTCACCGGCCAAGATTCCGGCGTCAATACATTTTACGTACTCGCTAGCATGATGGGTGCTTCTAACCAGCCCCAGCCAGTCGCCCCGACTGCAGAGCCAGAATCTGCACAAGTACCAGAACAAGAATTAGTAAAAACGCTATTTACTGATTCGGAAACGCCGCCACCAGGAACAAACAGTGAAACTTCTTTCGCCACTGATTTATATAATAATTCCTCTTTGTTGACGCTACCATCCGAGCAAGAATTGCTGCTGGAAGCTCAAAACTTGCAGGCTGCTTCTGGAGGCGCTGCTGTATCTGCTTTTCAACCCACTGTTAACGGTTCTTTTAGTTCGTCTTACCGCATCGAAACAATTCGCGTTGCTACCCAAAATTTAGACAATTTAATGACTCAAGCAGGGGAACTTACTGTTACCAAAACTCGGGTAGTACACCGACTTGCTGCTCTCGAAAAACTCACAACTTTGTGGGAAGATTGGAGCCGAGAAGCTTTGATAAATCGGTTGGCTCTTCATCAGATAGAAAATGAGAAAACCGGGTCTCAACAAAACGCGCTCGTCATGCAGTTACAGAAGTATTACCAGCGGACTGAAGAACATTTAGAAAGTCTGGGAACTCTAGTAAATCGCTTGAACAATCGAGTTGATGAAGATACTGCCAGACTCGAATTAATTGCGGAGGAATTAGGCTCAGGAATTCGCACTCTCAGACTGCTGCCTTTGTCTACTATTTTTAATCTCTTTCCCCGAGCGGTTAGAGACTTGGCGAAGCGGGAAGGAAAAGAAGTTGAATTAGTCATAGAAGGTGGGGAAATCCGAGTTGATAAACGCATTTTAGAAGAAATGAAAGACCCTTTAATGCACATGATTCGGAATGCTATCGACCACGGCATCGAGACTGCCGCTGAACGCGAAAAGCTCGGCAAACCTCCTGCCGCTACTCTCCGGATTAAAGGCTACCATACTGCTAGCAATATTGTCATTGAAGTTGCTGATGATGGCCAGGGGCTGAATCTCGAGCGCATTAAACAAAGTGCTGTCAAGCGCAAAATCTGCACGCCGGAAGCACTCGCCACCATGACAGAAAGCCAAATTCAATCGCTGATTTTTTCTCCTGGTTTTTCCACCAGAACATTTGTTACTGAAGTCTCTGGCCGGGGAGTGGGTTTAGATGTAGTTCGGACTAATGTTGAAGCACTAAAAGGTAGCATTCAAGTTGAATCTGTCTCAGGAAAAGGATGCAGTTTGCGGCTGCTACTCGGCACGTCTATAGCTACTGCAAATGTATTAATTGTAGCGGTTAAAAGTCTTGCTTACGCGCTGCCAGTTGAGTTTGTTGACACGGCCAAACAGGTTGCTTATTCTGATATTTTTCCCGTGGAATGTAAGGCAACTATACTTGCCGACGGTCAGCCGCTATCAGTTGCTTACTTGGCAGATGTACTAGAATTAAATAAGAAAGAATGGCTGCCGAAAAATAGGGATTGGAGACAGGAAAGTGGGAGAGAACTCAACAGGAAGATAGAGGGAAAATCTCCTCATTCAAATTCTCCGAAAATGTCTTGTATTGTTCTGAAAGTCGGGGATGAAAGAGTGGGATTATTTGTAGATGCTTTGATTGAGGCACAGGATGTGGTGATTAAACCTCAAAGTCAATTGCTGAAACGGGTGCGAAATGTTTCTGGTGCAACGATTCTCGGGACGGGGGAAGTTTGTATGGTACTCAATCCCCACGATTTGATAAAATCTGTACGCCAGCAAGTTTCGTCGGGTGGGGTTTCTGATGCGCGATCGCCCATTGAGACGGTCAGCAGAAAACAAGTTATACTTTTAGCAGAAGACTCGATCGCTACCCGCACTCAAGAAAAGCGCATCCTGGAAGGTGCGGGTTACGAAGTTGTGACAGCGGTAGACGGATTAGATGCTTTTCATAAATTGAAAACTCGCGATTTTGATGCAGTGATTTCTGACGTACAAATGCCAAATTTGGATGGTTTGGCGCTGACTGTTAGGATTCGGCAGCAAAAAGAATACAGTGATTTGCCAATAATTTTAGTGACATCTTTGGCGTCGGATGAAGATAAAAAAAGAGGGGCTGATGCCGGGGCAAATGCTTATATTCCTAAAGGTACTTTCAATCAAGATGTCCTGGTAGAGACACTAAAAAGGTTAGTTTAGTCATTAGTCATTAGTCATTAGTCATTAGTCATTAGTCATTAGTCATTAGTCATTAGTCATTAGTCATTAGTCA
>NZ_JAUBTO010000300.1:0-3986 GCF_036702495.1 Microcoleus sp. C2D2
TAACAGGTATATGTCGTAGTACCTTAAGAGAAAGCCGTCCTGCAAGGACGGGGTTTTAAACCCAGATTTTTGATAAATTTAGATTGTGCGAGAATACTCTGCTACGCCGTGAACCAGTCTAGTGCAGAGTCTATAATCGCGGGGGGAATTGTGTGGGGGCCGTCGAACTCCCGATAAACCACATCGTAGCCAGCATCCCGCACCTGTGGCACTATCTTACGGCTGCAAGGATCGATCGGTAAAACAGCGTCTCGCGTGCCGTGCGAGATGAACAGACGCGGTTCGCCAACCTGTGAAGCTGGTCTCATAAACCCCGGCGAGAACGCTATCACATGGCTGAACAAGTCGCCGTTCGTGATGCCGACGCTTAGGGCATAGGAAGCCCCGTCCGAGAAGCCCTCGATCGCAGTGCGGGTAGAGTCTACAGCGTAGTGGCTGAACGTCTGCGCCAGCGCCTGGTCAATCAAGGCGATATCGGGACCGTACCCACCCACCAGCACATCCCACGTCCGGCCGCGCGAGGCAGGTGCCAGCAGGATGAGTCCAGCGGCATCGGCGAGGTTTTGGAACGGAGTCAGACCGCCGCGTGCGTCGCCACCTGCGCCGTGCAGCATCACCACCAGTGGTGCGGGCTGGGAAGCTTGGTAATTTTTAGGCACGTAGAGGAGTCCGTCGCGCTGGGTAGAAAGTCCCAAGGGTTGCAGACCGCTTGGTGCCGTTCCTGTAGGCTGCGTTGGTCGTGCCAGCAGGCGTCCGCTTACAGATGCCCGATCCTGATTCTGTGGTTTGTATGTTCTCATCGATGTAATTCTCTCCATAGAATTGGTGGTACAGGCCGATCCAATCGTCCCAGTGATGCCTACCAAAAACATTCCAAGTAGGTGCCTTCGCCTTAATCGCGAACCGATGTCGGTTTTCTGCTTCAGCATGATGCCCTTGCTTCTCCTGTTGTCAAAAGTAAATTTTTCTCCCGGCACCAATGAGAGCAAATCACATCTTGCACTAAATAAGCAAACTGTTCTCGATTAGCCATACTGAGCGGTCCTTGTAAGGTGAAAAAGGAAAGTGCTTTCGTTGGTATGCCAGAACGCAAGAAACCGATCTCGCAAGCCGATCAGAAAAGATGAAAAGAAATAACTGTAGGTTGAGCAGCTTTCAGGTAATCGGCTATTTTAACCTAGAGGCGATTTTTTTGATATTCATAAGTCGCTTGATAGGGTATCCAAATTTGCTTCTTCAGGCGATTAAGAATTTCAAAAAATCTCTCTCGCGTGGCGGTAGCAAATCGCCCACAAACTGAAAGTCTCAACGATTCACAAACCAAGCCCACCTGTGCGGACTCAATTGGGCCTGGGTCGGCAGGCTTTGTTGAATAAAAGCGAAGCAACTACCGCCCCCCTTCTTCATGTTGGCGAAGCCTGCGCGTTGACCTTAGTCGCGTTAGCTATAGCGCATAGGCAGGTAAGGGGAATTGGCGCAGCCGCGATTTCCTTTTTACCTAGTATTTTGCAGTCCAGATAATGAGTCGGAAATGTTATTAAAAGTTAGATAACGATCGCTCTTGCTTCTACAAAACAATATTAACAGCTAGTGCTTTTTACAACGTCTTTCTCAGGTATGATAGTCAAGCAATGGCGCCCTGTTTTATCACCAGCCTCAGGGGTATTAGGCATACACAATTAGCTAATTAATTGTTGTGTCGCTGAGTTGCCAGTGAGATGATGCTTTAATGTTATTAGTGAGAAAATAGGGTTAACAGGCTGTTTCTAAAGAAGTGTAAATTCCTGGAGATCCCCCTAAATCCCCCTTTTTAAGGGGGACTTTAAAGATTTTCGGTTCCTCCCTTTTTAATGAAAGCTAGGGGGGATCTATCCAATGTTAAGCAACGCAGCCAGTTAACATTACTTTATAAACAGCCTCTAAGCAGCGTTAGATCTTGCCTACAATGGTTTGGAGTAAAGAGAGGATTATTCAAAAGATTTATTGGGCAGTGGACCGCTACGGGCGTTTCCACCCGCAACAGTACAGCCAAATTGCATCGGTATTGCGAAAGTTGGACAGTGCAGAGGTCTTCGAGATTCTCTACACCGTTTTGACTAATGTCGATCGCCCTGCAACAAGATTTGAAGATCAGGAATTCGCGGGAAGATTGCTACTTGACCTCCAACCCACCTGTAGCCTTGAGCTAACAGAAGCAATTCAAGGTTTATTGACAGCCTACAACTTCAGTATTGAGGAACTTCCTTGGTATTTTGCACAGCAGTACGGCAAGCAGGTAGTTCTAGAAATACTTGAAAAACTCAGAACTGAATTGAAGGGCGAGCAACAGCAGCAAAGTATTAAGACATGGGAATGGTGGTTACAGGCTTGCAAAGATTAGGTGTTTAATTGATTTTGGAAGCATTGCAGAGTACAACAACGCTGTTGCAACGCGCTGGCTTAAGTCCCTGGCATGGTTGTAAAGGTGCTAGCAGCCGCCTCCTTGGGCAGCTTGTTCGTCTTCGGGCGATCGCCCACATACAGTAAATTGTCAGGAGTGTGTTTGGGGCTGACCATTGCTAGCTGCAACATATTCGATCGCGCTTTACGGTAATGTCGGGACCACTTGCTTTGGCTGTAGTCATACCTCCTGCTGTGCTTGAATTTCATTGAGCAACATCTCGTCAGAGTAGGACGTTTCCCGTTCGCCCTCAAGCTTGAGCCGCACCGACTTTGCCCCCCCACTGTACAGACTACCCAGTAGCTATCCTCTTGTCCTTTAACCTGAGCCGCATCCTGGTTTTCTGCATTGTGGGAATCCCAGAATAGGCTTGAATAGATATTCAGGTAATGCCGTTGCTATCTGTAATCTCTCGTTCCATGACTATCCGGTCAATTACTATACTTCTGTAAGGTTGGGGACGATCGCCTCTTGATGTTGCTCGATCCAGTCCCATGCCCATTGAAAGGGGACACCTATTCGTTGGGCGGCTTGTTCATCTTCCGGGCGATCGCCAACATAGATCGAATTTTGCGGGGTGTGTTTGTGCCTGACCATTGCTAGCTGCAACATACCCGATCGCGGTTTGCGGTACTGCCCAGACCACTTCGTTTTGCTGTGGTTATAAACATTGTGACCAGTGACGCGGAAACACTTTTTACCCTCAAAGTCGGGGCAGAAGTATATCTCTCTCAACTCTGGGAATAACTCAAGCGTGTATTGCTGTTCCTGGATGCACTCTTGCATAGACTTATGACCTGCGGCAACTCCACCTTGGTTGGTGATGCCGGCAATTATCCAATCATCTTTGTAGGCGCCAATAGCAATCTCGGCGCCTTCAATAATCCGTTGATCTTTGGGATGTTCAAAGTATTGTTGTCCGCTGAGCGGTTCGCGGAGCGTACCATCCATATCTATTAGTAATAAGCTCATCGTTCTCTAAAAAATTCCCTGTTTTATTAAACATCATAAGCTGCGAGCCATTTTCTCTCCTCTAGCTAATGGAATGTACTGCAGCGGGCGATCGACTTATGTTGAAACGAAAGAGGTTGCCTCACCGCCAGAGATACAAATCTCGCCCATCAAGGAATTTATATCGTTTCCGGTTGCACGGGCACGATCGAGTCAAGGTTAATAATTCCACCTTCCTCGACGGACGACGGACGACTCCCGACTCCCGACTCCCCATCATTCCGAAATTGATATTAGCCCCACCTCACTGGCAGCAGAGACAACAGCTTTCTTTTGCCCCTCCTTCTTGAAACAAACTTGATGATTACCTCAAGTCCGATACCTCTCGAAGCCCAACAACGGCAACCACCTGGTAATTTATTGGCTTCAATCGAGCCTGCTCCTTAAAGTCCTCATTAAAAATTCTTCCGCTTGAAGATGAAATCACTCTAGGAAAGTTCGGTCGAGTTGAAATCTACGGTTCTACCGAACCTAGTATGTAAAACTAACTAGCAAAATGCCAATGTAAGAAGCTCCTCAGAATAAAGTTGTCAAA
>NZ_JAUBTO010000301.1:0-3909 GCF_036702495.1 Microcoleus sp. C2D2
GAGTGGCATTGTTGTCATCTCACTTATTTGACTCATTGTCAAGTACAATTTATACCAAATTAGATGAGCTTACCCTGCCATGATTGCCGATCGCACCCACAATTATATCTCGCCTGAAGAGTATCTGAAGTTAGAAGAACTCAGTCCGCTCAAACATGAGTATATTCAGGGCGAAATTTATGCAAGGGCTGATGCAAATGATGCTCATGTGACGGTGGCGGGCAACTTATGTACACTTTTGAGAAATCACGTGCGGGGTAGTGGCTGTCGCGTTTATATGTCTGACATGAAAGCTAGGATTGAATCTAAGAATATTTACTACTATCCTGACGTGATGGTAACGTGCGATGAACGGGACAAGGCTTTTCAATCTTTTAAAAGATATCCTTGTTTAATTGTCGAGGTGTTGTCTAATGGTACGGAAGGATTCGATCGGGGCGATAAGTTTGCTGACTATCAAGAATTAGAAACGCTTCAAGAGTATGTGTTAATTAGCCAAAAACGTGAGCGGGTAGAGTGTTTTCGCCGCAATTCTGAAGGCTTGTGGGTTTTGTATTCCTATACTCAAGGAAGCGAACTTCACTTGGCTAGCGTAGATTTTCGCACAGGTATTGATGCTATTTATGAGGATGTAATTTTTACTAAGGAAGATTCAGAAGCAGAATTTGATGAACTGCGATCTAGGGGATAAATGGAAAGTGCGATCGCACCTCGGTTAAGGAAGGGCGATCTTCATGTAAGGTTATAGTAAACTTAATTGCAAGTATCCTATATAATTAGTTAATGAGTGGCATTAACCGCGAACTAACACCAGACCCAAGAATTAGTTTATTTGACAAACATCTTCCAGCAACGCCACAGGTACAAAGACTGCTGAGAAAAGAAGGAAAAGCTCATGTATTTAATGACAGAGCCACAATGGATTTAGTGATACAAGCTATTATAGATAGAGGAGAGCTTACAGGGATTGAGGATGAAATCGATGACTACGATCGCTACGGGTTATACTTTGATTATCCTATAGGTTATCAAATCAGAGCCGACGGCAGTCGCATTCCGCTGTATTACGCAGAAATTAAAATCATCAAAGGAACCGATAATTACCATGTTATCCCCCGCACAAAACCTCGTCGAACAAATCAATGATTGGGAATTTATCGAGTTGTGGGTAGATCCGATTGTTTTCCCGCCTCGAATTCTGATGTTAGTGGGTGGCAAAAATAGTAAGTGTTGTATTTACGAGCCATCGGCAAATTATAAACCGCTGTTTTTAAGTTCAAGTTACGATGAGGCTCACTCGTGGCTAGTGGAAGATGAATATGAGCGAGTTGACGGTAGGCTTTTAGCCTCGGAAATAGTTTGAGACTGTGATATTATGAAGGCGATCGCACCTCAGTTAAGGAAGGGCGATCGCTCTTGATATATTTAAAATGCCAGCAAGAAAGCCCCGATTATTTGTAAGATATGGATGACAGACTCAATAGACACTCCGAGTGGGCCTGCTAACGATCCGATAGCCGTCGCTATTTCAGTAACACCGGCACCTGAACTGATTAAAGCTATCAACTGGCTAATAATTTCAATAACAGCGGGTACGTTAGCAATCAAGCCAAACAGAGCCGCAACATAAACAGAACCCACCTTGAGAGCTTCGAGTAGTCCCGTTAGCTGCGCGATCGCGTCTGGTCCTTGGGTGTAAATGTAATCTAAAATTTGTGTGATTGCTGCTACGAGTGCATCCATGCTTATTTCCTTTTAGGGTCAAATACCTACGAGAAATCAATACTCTTAGTCAACTAGCTGAAAAAGCAGTTCAAACAATAGTCTGATTATTTCAAACCCACTCAAATCATTTCTCATATCGATACGAAGCAAAAAAAAAACTATTTATTAGCTTTAACCCGTAATTTTTCTGACAATTCTTCTATGCTTATCAATGACATCAGCAACCTCTTTGACTGTCTCCTTTTGTTCTTGCGACAGCGGACATTTCAGCTTGGGTTCTTTTTTGGGTTCGTTAGCCATGAGCTTAAGACTCCAATGTTTTGCTAGAGTTTATTAGCGGAAAGTTCTCGCTTATCTTTGGATAATATCATTATATTCACAGTGATGTCCAGTCAGAAAACGTCAGAAAATGTAAGTTGTTGTACCTGACGCTAACTGTCAAAAAAGTCAAATGTTGCCATCCATGTCATAAAATGTCATAAAATAGTAGGTATAATAGGCCAAACCCCTAAACTTAACTCACCGATGGACGTTAAAGAAGTCTTGAGATTTGCCGATGACCTGGTTTTCGCTAAGACGGGAGAACATTTGGAGGATCTGCAAGAAGCTATCCTGGGGGGTGTATGGGAAGGTCAAAAATACTCTCAAATCGCAGAAGTATCGCATTGTAGCGAAGGTCACGTCAGGAATGTAGCTTCAAAATTATGGAAGCGTTTATCAAATGTATTAGGTGAAGAAGTTACTCCATCGAATTTACGATCGACACTTGAGAGACGACAATTATTCATCATTTCATCAAATTCGGGAAACGATTTTTTTATTGGTAATGTCAATGTCTGTAAGGATAGTCAATTTTCAGAATATCCACAAAAGCGATCGCCCTCAACCCCCACCTCAGACACATCAAAACCCCCAACCCGACTAGACTTAGCAGACGCACCTCATATTTCATCATTGTGCGATCGCACATCCGAACTCGCCACCCTGGAAAAATGGATCGTCCAAGAAAAGTGCACCCTCGCAGCAATATTAGGAATTAGCGGTATTGGCAAAACTGCACTTTCCCTCCACCTCATCCCAGAAATTAAGCATAACTTTGAATACGTCATGTGGCGAAGTCTCTGCCACTCCCCACCCTTAGAAACAACCCTAAAAAATCTCCTATAATTTCTTTTAAATAAACCCGAAATCGAACTCCCTACCAGCATCCCCGATCGACTTTCTCTGTTAATGGAATATCTGCGAAAAAACCGCTGTCTCATTATCCTCGACGACGTGCAAACCATTCTCAGCAGCGGACAATTAGCAGGAAATTACCGCCCCGAATGCGAAAATTACAGCATCCTATTCAGACAAATTGGAGAAACAACCCACAACAGTTGCTTAATCCTCAACAGTTGGGAACCTCCCAGAGAAATTACCGCCTTAAAAGGAGAAAAATCACCAGTTCGCAGCTTACAACTCAAAGGCATAGGTACAGCAGCAGCCGAAATTTTCCGACAAAAAAGTTTACTCAATCCCGAAACCTGGGAAAACCTAATTAACGCCTACCGAGGCAATCCATTGTGGTTAAAAATAGTCGCCACCACCATTCAAGAAATATTCCGAGGTAGGGTTGCAGAATTTTTGAAATATGATATGCTATTCTTAGGGGAAGAATTGGCAGCAACATTGCACCCGCAGATAAATCGTTTGTCAGAATTAGAAAAAAAACTCATCAGCCGCCTCAGCCGCGAAGCAAATTCAGTTTCAATAGAGCAATTGCTACAAGATGCCGATTTATCGCCCTCTGAGTTATTCAACGGGCTGCAATCTTTGGGGAGGCGATCGTTAGTTGAAATAGAAGAACAGGAAAATGAAAGTTTATTCAATCTTTGTCCTGTGGTGAGACAATATGTAATATCAAATCCAGTTTGTTGATACTTTCCGACAGTCCGGCCGGGGTTGAAACCCCTGCCTCAAAGCTAAAGTCGGTTAAAACTCACATCTTGCACCATTGTCAAGAACAGGCAAGATGCCTGTTCCACAATAAAATTTATCTCTTGTGGAACAGGCATCTTGCCTGTTCCTAAACAAGTAATTGAGAATGGTGCAATATCTCAGTTAAAACGTATCCGCTCAATAAATCGGGGTAACAGCAAAAAAGAAGGTTCACAATCTAGGCACAGCATGGTAGAATATAAA
>NZ_JAUBTO010000302.1:0-3805 GCF_036702495.1 Microcoleus sp. C2D2
CCCGTCCAAAAAGGACGGGCGGGACGCCCATCCCACAATAACAATTAAAATTGTAAGTTATTTAATTCGCGATCCTAAGTTGGTTATTGGTTGCACCCCAACTAATCGGACAGATTGAGATAATTAGCACTAATTTAATCAATCCCAAAAATTTAGTCGCTCTCCTCTACCTTGGCATAGTTGGTACGGGAATCGTTACCTGGTTACAGGCCAAGGCATTGAGCCGGATCGCAGCTTTTGAAGGTGGGCTAATCCAAACACTGGAACCAGTTTTCGGGTCAATTTACGCCTTCTTTGTACTCGGAGAAAATTTTAGTATGAGAGGTTACGTTGGCGCAGTTATGGTGATAGTGGGGATGATAATGGCTCTGAGCCAAAGAAAGGCTGATGCTCGATCGCGCGAGCGCGATCGAGCTGCAGGAAGCAACGTAAAGGATTCAGGTCAAAAAAATAATTAGCTTAAGGCCATTTTGGTATATCCATTGCGTGTTCCCACAGCCAGAAGTTGGCGGCATCCATAAGGGCATCTCTTTGCAGCCGCCTGGGATCTCTGAAGAAAGCCGAAGCAATTTTTCTATCTAAGATGTGGGTGGCCAGTAATCTGAGTGCTTCCTTCTCGTCACTCGACTCTGCAGAAACAATCCTATCTTCTCGTCCAGCTCCTACGCCCTGAAATTCGTTGAACATATGCTCGAAATATTGAGTGACAAGCTCACCATTTCGGGCTTGATGAACGCTAGAAATAACCACATAGGGATCTTTCCATGTATCCTCATCCTCCTCATCCTCCGGTAACAAGCTTTTTATCTTCTCATTGAGATTTTCTAATTCGGCTGCCGCTGCCTCATTCACACCTCGGATAATTTTGGGAGTAACCTGTTGGACGTAGCTGTTTAGTCTTTCACTATTGATGCGCCCTTCTCCTAAAACTTTATCGATATATTCTATCGAGTCCTTGAGCAGTAATTTCTGGTTATCGACGACATTTGGAGACCAATCTTGTTTATTCAAACTGCTGAAGGTTTCTTGTAATAGCTGAGAGCGATCTTCCAAAAAATCCCTGAGAGAATCTGTGAGTTCCTTTCCTTTATGGGGCTCTAAAGTCACATAAAGAGCTAGGGGGTGATGCTCAATAGCCTTGAGCTGGTGATAAAGAGAAGGGATAAATTCTTGTTCTTCCCTAATCCCGTTGTGGAATAGGATTAGCTTGTTCATTGTAAACAAAAGTACAGTCGGACCTTCTGGTTCTGTAAATGTAGAGGTTATTTTACGAATTTGTTCGTCATAGTCGTCGTGGAATTTTTTGTTTACTTCTGCCAAGATGCCGCTTTTTGGCTCAAAGGTAAATTGTTCTTCTTCAACGGCTAGGTGAGAGGCTGCGTCCAATTTTTGGTATACCTCTGCCGCTCTACCGCTGGCAGGATAAAGCAATGCGGCCATTGCATAACTTGGACTCTTCGCAAAGATGGCGATAACAGCGAAGAATACCAAGCATGAGGTGACCAAAAATTTGTGAATCTGGGAACGCCAAGATTGATTGGTTAACATCAACAAATTTTACATTTTACATTTTACATTTTATATGATAAGCTAATTTTGCTTTTTAAACAGCAGCCAATTTCGGATTTTTTGCTGGTTAGCTGCTGTGTTGGTCAAGGTAAGGCTTAGACCATATCAGTGTGTATAGTGCGTTAGCTTCTAACGCACTATTATATAGAATATAATTAATATTAAAACACATATAGAGCATATTCCATGCTGTTCTATCCCAGAGTTGATCTATGACGACAGAGGCAGTCCTACCAGAAGTTCTAGAAAACGTGTTTGTAGCCTACATTAAACCAGAGGATGTATTTGCTGCACTACTGCCAGCGGTGTGCGAAGTATTGCAAACAGATCGCTGTTTTCTTCAGCTGCGAAATCCACACACTAGGATGTATCAAAATCTCTGCTGGCGGCGTAGTCCTGAAATTCCAGATACGAGTACGAATGGCTGGGAGCCAGAAA
Organism: Microcoleus sp. C2D2; assembly: GCF_036702495.1. NCBI lineage: Bacteria > Bacillati > Cyanobacteriota > Cyanophyceae > Oscillatoriales > Microcoleaceae > Microcoleus > Microcoleus sp. C2D2. Next base: position 2,008 of record NZ_JAUBTO010000302.1, read on the forward strand.
TCGAGTGGGAGAGAGAAGATCCAATGTTTGCAGCAGCGCTGCGTACTGATTCGTCTATCTTTGTAGAAGATGTTGAGCGAGCTAGTTTAGAGGTACTCAACATTAATTTTGAGCGGAAATACTTGGGACATCGAGCATTGATTCACGCTCACCTTTGCGAGGATGGGTTACTGTGGGCAATTCTACAACCTTGTATTTTCGGGCATCCCAGAGTATGGGACAAATTCGACCGATATGTAATTCATCAGGTTCTAGAAAAGCTGAAACCATTTGCAATCTCTTATGTGAAAAATGCTGGAGTTTAGCTTAACGGTTCGTAGACTACAAAGGAATAATCATAAGGATTGACAGCATATTTTTTACGATCGCTCCGGCTCACTTCTTGCCATCGAGATTTATCGATATCAGGAAAAAAAGTATCTCCTTCAAAGTTCGCGTGGATTTCTGTGATAATTAATCGATCGGCTAGAGCAATTGTTTGCTGGTAGATTTCACCTCCACCGAGAATATATATTCTTTGCACTTTCTTTTGTTCAGCCAGTTGGAAAGATTCTTCAATCGATTGAGCTACTCGAACAGTAGGGGATTTATAATCTTTTTGCCTGCTAATAACGATACCTTCTACGCCTTCGTGAAAAACCTCTCTTCCCTGGATTGATTCAAAAAACTTTCGGCCTGCAATCAGAAAGTTACCTTTGATTGTTCGCCGAAAAAACTCCTGGTCCGCGGGTAAATGCCAGGGCAGAGAATTATCCTTACCGATTACATTATTGGCTGCTTTTGCAGCTATGATGACTTTTTCCATGAAGGACCCTATGCTAATGCCTGTTTTTTACTTGAAAAGGTGATATAAATCACCCTAAAAGCTAATTTATAACGTCAATGTTAAGTAGCGAATCCTTGACGACGATTTGGCGAAAAACCTGCTTCGGGCAGGGCCAGAGCGTTTTTAAGGCTTCCTCGATCGATCGGGTAGAATGAATAGTTAAACAAATATATCTTGACTTGTCAATAGCTCGGGTACTGGCAAAAGGCGGCGTTGAGAGCCATTATTTTAGAAGCCAACGCTCCAGCGAATGCTAACTTAAAGCTGCTGGCGATCGACTTAGATGATTGCGACTCACAGACGATCGCCCGGAAAGGCAAGGGCGGTAAGTTACTACAGGTGTATTTGCCTTTGGGTGCGATCGCAAAAGTTAACTTAATGCCTTCAACACATTCAACAGATTGATGGCTATTGATGTTGCTGTTTGAAGGCTTTCGGCGCTGTCAACGGTCGCCTTTTGCGGGGTATTGACAAGTTCCTATAGTAATGATATTACATATTTCTGAGCCTGCTTGAGGTCAATTTCACCAGCCACCGATCCCGCCCTGGTTTCTGCGGGCTTTTGTCCCAGGTCATCTGGCAAATGCACTGTTCAATCGTAGGGCGATCGCATCTTTACTACTACTAATCATATCAAAGAGTAACCTTTAAGGAGTAAGCAATGAGTCCTATTCAGAAACATGGTTGATGGTGGAGGGCCAACAGGATCCTCATAACACTAATCCTTTGGAAGATGCGCTAATTGCTTGCCGTTATCTACACGAAGTGACTGGTTTGTAGCAAAAACAGAACCCAGCCCTGAACGAAGTAGGTCTGGGTTGTTCAATCGTAAAAATCTACAGTTTCTCAACCGGAGTTTAGCCATGAATAACGATCGAGAGCAGATCAGAGTGGTTTGTAAATTACCCAGCACTGACCTGAGTACAGGTACAGTGTGGGCTTTCAATAGCCCTGAAATGATCTTGCACATTG
>NZ_JAUBTO010000303.1:0-3789 GCF_036702495.1 Microcoleus sp. C2D2
TAGTCTGGGCATCGATCTGTTCTACCTTCTACATCTAGCTATAAATGGTAGCTCTATTCCCGCCCAAGTGTACTAGGTAGCTTGGTCATCAGCAATTCACTCAGTATCGAAGAGTCTCTGCGTCTAGCCGCGACGCCCCTCGAACAGCTTCAGCCTTCCATTGCTGCCCTGACCCAAACTTATTTTGACACCTTCCCGGAAATCTTAGAACATCGCCCTGATTTCTTGCGGCGAGTGGTGCAATTCGCTGGTTTTGCCTTGATTCAACAGATTCAGGCGATGATTCAGTATCAAAAATCCTTTGGCAATACGGGGATTGCCATGCTTCAGGTTGCCAAGACGTTGTTATGCCGTCCGGAACAATCCATGCCGACGATTTTTGGCACTGCTGCTGCTGAACTCACTCAACGTTTGGGCTGTTATGCCGCTTAAGATGTTTAGTCGCAATGAAACCATGACACAATTACTAGATTCTCCTCCAATTCAACGGTCAGATGTAGCAACTGGGCGACTGCTGGATGCTCTGCAAGATATTGTGAGCAAGGTTCAGATTCAGTCTGACTTCTGCATTCGTCATCCTGATTACAAACCCTTTGAACTGCCAGCTGAGGTGGTCGCTCGCTTTCAGCAACTGCCTGCGGATATTCAGCGGAAATACCTGAGCCTGCAACTGCGTAGTTTTCTCTACGGTATCTACTACAACGGCTGTATGCGAACTGCTCTCGCACCAGAGGCGGATTCAAATCCTCTGCCACTAGACCTAGAGAACAATACCTTACTGGGAGTAGATTTGGGGTTTTACAATCGCTTGCATGAAAGCAATAGCGGTACTGGCTACTTTGACCCTGGTTGGTATGTTCTCAAGGAGGAAAGCGATGGCAGCCTAGCCGTGACTAAGGGGAGTCTGAGGCTGCATATTGAGCGCGATCACCATCTTCAACCATCTGACCAGGCTGCTGTTGTGGGTGATTCGGTAGCTATCCAAACGCCTAAGAATCGGGTACAAAACGGCTTTTATATGGCGGTTGGCAATGCGGAGTCAAATCGCCTTGACCATTCAAAGGGTCATTCGGTGACAGTGCGTGTCTACTTCAATTTGACTCCTGAAGGTGCTGTTGCCGTCATGGGTAGCCTGACGCGGCAGTTGAATAAAAAGGCTATTCCTTTCAGCTTCAAGGTTTTATACAACCCAGGTGACTACGAGCGCTACGATTCCGGGGTGCTGTACTTTGATAAGAGTGACTATGAGGCAGTCAGGCAAGTTTTGCAGGCTGTATATGGGGAGGTGCGATCGCATTTTAAGTCGGATGTTCCCCTATTTACCATGCAGCTTGCACCGGGATTGGGGTTGGCAGAGGAACCAGACAGCAAGTTTGCCGATCTGGAAAGCTTTGGCATGAATCGGTGTCAGATTGTGGCTAATGGTTTACTTGAGGCTTTGCATCAAGGGGATGACTCGCCAGAGGGACGGATGAATGCTATTACGCAACACTTTTGCCGGTTGGGGATTGATTTGCAGCGCCCTCATCTGAATGCTAATTCTGAGGATATCTACGCCTCGTTGGATTGAGCTATCGCATTTTCTTATTCGGTTCGAGATTTGAATAGCATCTACTTTTGAAGTACTGCTGACGATAAAACTCAGAGCCTAGTTTCAACTTTCCAAACACTCTCTCAATCTCTAAATCAGCTATTACTTTCAGAGGTTCTTCCCATGAAAATAAAAGACTCAGAACTATTACAAATAGCCATCAACGCTACCTTTTTTTCAGAACGCCTCAATAACCCTTGTTACAATAATGTAAGTCTACAAAAAGTTGACCAAGATTTAATTGAGAAACGTCTTAAAAACTGGTGTAAAGCAGTTGGGGGAGAAGAAAAACTTGAAAAGCGCCTCCACTGGGAGGGATTAGACTTAAACACAGTTAGGTTCCTACTAGGAAGAGGCGAATTGGTAAAAAATTACACCTTGCCATCATGGGCAGAAACCCTTAAAGAATTAATTCAAAGTGGCACAGCTTCATTACTACATCTAGAGGAGCAAGAAAAATCACCGATTGACCCCGAAAAACCTTTACCTTTTGAAGACTTTTATCTCCCCTTTATCATAGCAGGGCGGCGTAAATTATATACTCGATTATCTCCCAATCGCCCTTTGGAATTGCTGAGTAAAGAAGCCTATGAAGCCCTAGAACGCTGCTTGCTAAAACAATTGGTTAATTTGGGAACAGAAACTCTATTGGTTGAATTTAACAAAATTCGTGAAATTCCCTCTTCTCAAAACAAAAATACTTACCAAGAAACCAAAAATAAATTTCTGTATTCTACCTTTATTGAAACCCTGCTACAAGATGGAGGGTTAGCATTTTTTAATCAATACTCAGTCTTAGCTCGCCTGATAGCCACAACCATAGATTTTTGGGTGGAATCTACTACTGAATTTCTCCAACGCCTGCAAGCTGATTTCTCGGCGATTGAATTAACTTTTTGTGACAAAGGAAGTCTAGGAAAGGTCAAAGAGATTGAAACTTCCCTCTCAAATCCGCACAATGGTGGACGCTATGTCTTAGCTCTTACCTTCTCATCGGACATAAAAGTGGTGTATAAGCCAAAAGACTTGGGCATAGATATTGTTTTCAACCAGCTGCTAGACTGGTGCAACCAAAAGGAGATATATTTACCTTTTGAATTAACAAAAATTATTAATCACCAAGGATATGGCTGGGTTGAATTTATTTCTCACCGACCTTGTGAAAATCAAGCTGCTGTTCGGCGCTTCTATCAAAGAGCAGGGATGTTATTATCGCTTCTGTTTGTATTAGGAGCAAGTGATTGCCATAATGAAAATGTTATTGCCTATGGCGAATATCCTGTTGTTACCGATGCTGATTTTTTGATGCATCCTACATTGAAAAGCTGGGATGAATCAGAAGACTGGTTGAAAGATTCAGTTTTGAATATAGGCTTTTTGCCTTCCTGGGAAGGTAATCTATACTCGGCAAATGCTCAAGATTCCAGCGCTCTTGGCAAGATCTTCCCCCAGCAAGTTAATTCTGCTAGGGAGTGGAAATCTGTTAACACAGATGGGATGCACTTAGCTCCTAAATCTGTAATTATTCCGCCTGGGTGTAATGTAGTAATTCTAGACGGTAAAACTGTCTCTCCTAATGATTATCTTGAGGAAATTGTGACTGGTTTTGAGGAGATATACCGCCTCTTGATTAAACATAGGGAAAGTCTCTTGAGCGAAGAGAGTCCCCTATCAGCATTAAAATTATTAAAGTCTCGATTTATCCTACGCCCAACAATTATCTATGCTATCGCCTCCAAGCAAAGCCTCAGTCCTCAATACTTGCGTAATGGCGTAGACTTCAGCATTCTGATCAATAATCTCATAGATACTCTCAGTCATTCCTACTTAACGCCTGAGGAAAATCCAGATGCTTGGGCAATTTGGCAAGCAGAAATAAAATCTTTGCAACAGCAAGATATCCCCTATTTCTCCGTATTCTGTAATAGTGATGCCTTAGAAGTTGAACTAGACCAACCCATCAAGCACTTGTTTAAAACGTCTAGTTATCAAAGGTTAATCGCTAAACTACAAAATTTTGATGAGCAGGACTTAGTTATACAAATTAAATTGATTCGGCTGAGTTTTTATGCAAAGATAGCACATTTGAATAAGAAAAGCACTGAGCGACAGTATAATTTTTGTAAGGATTCAGGTAAAAAATAGTTCCGCAGAGAGCCCAAAAATATGGTAATGTAGTCAGATGAGCGAAAAGCCAG
>NZ_JAUBTO010000304.1:0-3775 GCF_036702495.1 Microcoleus sp. C2D2
AAGCTTTTCGCGATTTAATGGGACAATTGCTCTCGGAAAGCGACGCTAAGGTTGAGCAGTGGAAGACTCAAATCCTGGCAGCATTGGGCGAGAATGCTCAGGTAATCGTTGAGGTAATTCCCGAACTAGAGCGGATTATCGGACAGCAACCCCCCGCACCAGAACTCGTCGCCACTGCTGCCCAAAATCGCTTCAATCGGTTATTCGAGAACTTCATCTCTATCTTCGCCACAAAAGAACATCCCCTCGTTATTTTCTTAGACGACTTGCAATGGGCAGACTCAGCCTCATTGAAGTTGATTCAACTCCTGACGAGCGATAGCTCACGGCAATATCTCTTTTTAATTGGAGCGTATCGAGATAACGAAGTTTTTCCAGCACACCCTTTGATGGTGACATTAGCCGACATTCAAACAACCGGAGCTACGGTAAACACCATTACTCTAGATCCGCTGGAGCGCTTTCATTTGAATTGTCTGATTGCCGATACCTTAGCTTGTTCTACAGCGTTGGCTCTGCCTTTGACAGAACTCGTTTATCAGAAAACCGAAGGTAATCCATTTTTCAGCACACAATTCCTCAAATCTTTGCATGAAGATGGGATAATTGAATTTAATTTTGAAGCTCGGTATTGGCAGTGCGATATTGCTAGAGTGCGAACCTTAGCACTAACGGATGATGTAGTAGAATTCATGGCAATTCAGTTGCGAAAGTTGCCAAGCCGGACACAGTCCGTTTTAAAATTAGCTGCTTGTATTGGCAATCAGTTCGATTTGGCTACGCTGGCAATTGTTGATGAAAATTCGCCAACAGAAACAGCAACAGCTTTGTGGAAAGCATTGCAAGAAGGGTTGATTTTACCAGTTAGCGATGTTTATAAATTTTATCAAGAATGTGGTAACAGTTTATCAATAACAACCACTGGGGGAGAATCCGATCAATTACCAGTTAAAAATGACCAATTAGCTAAATACAAATTTTTCCACGATCGCGTCCAACAAGCAGCCTATTCCCTCATTCCCGAAGAGCAAAAGCGATTGACTCACTTAAAAATCGGTCAACGGCTGTTAAAGAATACGCCAGAAGTTGAGCGAGAAGAAAGAATGTTTGATATTGTCAACCACTTGAATGTGGGAGTAAATCTAATTACCCCCGAGGCAGAACGGGAGCAATTAGCACGGTTAAATCTGGTTGCCGGAAAGAAAGCCAAAGCTGCTACTGCCTATTCTGCAGCGGTTGAATATTTCAATAGTGGCAGAGAATTACTGGCAGTAAATAGTTGGGAGAATCAATACGAACTAACATTAGCGCTGTATACCGAAGCAGCAGAAGCGGCATATCTAAGCGGTGACTTTGACCGGATGGAGACATTAGCATCACTCGTGGAAAGCGGCGCCAAAACGCTACTGGAAAAAGTGAAGGTATATGAAGTACAGATAGAAGCTTATACGGCGCAATATAAGCTACAGGAAGCGCTGAATACAGGGTTGCCAGTCTTAAAGCAGTTGGGGGTAGAGTTTCCCTCCGAGCCAAATTTCTCTGATATGGGACAGGCACTAGGAGAAACAGCGTCTATTTTGAGCGGAAAGGGAACTGAGGACTTAATCGATCTCCCTCTGATGACAGATCCTCAACAACTAGCAACTATAACGATTCTGTCAAGCCTATTTTCTCCTGCCTACATAGCGCTGCCGCCACTCGCGCCTTTGGTAGTTTGCAAACAGATCAATTTATCTGTCCAATATGGCAATGCTTCTGTGTCTCCCTATGCTTTTGCCATATATAGTTTTCTTCTCTGTGGCATGGGAGATATTGAGCGGGGCTATCAATTAGGTGAACTTGCTTTACGTCTCGTGTCAAAATTAAATGCCAAAGAAATCCAAGCCAAGACATCCGCAATGGTGCATTCTGGTATTCAACCTTGGAAAGAACACCTCAGAAATACCTTAGAACCTTTGCTGTCAGATTATTTTTGTGGGCTGGAAACTGGAGAGTTAGAATTTGCTGGCTATGCTATCTATGAATACAGTTATTATTCGTATTTTATTGGCAAGCAACTAACGCAACTCGAACGAGAGATAGCAAGCTACGCAGATGCCGTTAGTAAAATTCACCAGGAAGCAGCACTTTCTTATCTGAAAATTGGTTGGCAAGCCGTTTTGAACTTGATAGGAAGATCGCAAGACCCATGCCATTTTAAGGGAGAAGCCTACGACGAAGAGACAATGTTCCAACTGTATCAGCGAACGAATAACTACCTAGGAATTCATTACTTATACTTGCACAAACTTGTGCTTTGTTATCTGTTTGAAAATTACCCGGAAGCATTTAAAAATATTGCTGAAATAGAAACTTATTTGAGCGCAGCTTCAGGGCAAATAAGTGTTGCTATCTTCTATTTCTACGATTCTCTAGTGAGGTTGGCGGTGTATTCGGATACTCCACAGTCTGAACAACAGGGCATTCTCGACCGAGTACAAGCTAATCAAGAAAAAATCCAGAAATGGGCGCATCATGCCCCGATGAATCATCTGCATAAATTCTATCTAGTGGAGGCAGAAAAGAATCGGGTTTTAGGCGAAAAAATAGAAGCGATCGAGATGTACGACAAGGCTATTGCCCTCGCCAAAGAGAACGAATACCTCAACGAGGAAGCACTTGCTCACGAACTCGCTGCTAAATTTTATTTAGAATGGGGTAAAGAAAAACTAGCCAAACCCTATTTAATAGATGCTTACTATGCTTACGCTCGTTGGGGAGCAAAAGCAAAGATTGACCATCTAGAACAGCGCTATCCCCAATTGCTTGCTCCGATCCTGCAACAGGAGCGAACTCGCCAGAATCCGATCGAAACAACTCACACCTCCAGCAGTGAATCATCCCTATCTAACACCAAGACAACAATGATTGGTAGCACCAGCAGTTGGGGGGTAGTAGATTTGCCGACAGTTATCAAAGCTTCTCAAGCTCTATCTAGCGAAATAAAACTCGCTCAATTGCTGAGTACCCTCATGCAAGTGGTGGTGAAGAATGCTGGAGCACAAAGCGGAGCATTAATTTTGAATGAAGAGGGAAACTGGAGGATAAACATCCACTGCACAAACCGTGAAGACTGCCTTCTGCAATCAATTCCGGTTGAGGAGAGCGAAGTAATTCCTCTGACGCTGATCAACTACGTCAAACGTACAAAAGAAACCGTGATTTTTGATGATGCTAGCAATCAACCAAGATTTGCATCTGACCCCTACATGATTCAACACCAACCTCAGAGCCTGCTTTGCACTCCGATCAGCGAGCGAGGAAACACGATGGGGATTCTGTACTTGGAAAATAATTTAGCAACAGGGGTATTCACGAGCGATCGCGTCGCCATCCTCAACATCCTGTGTTCGCAAGCTGCAATTTCCTTACAGAATGCCCGACTGTATCAGCAATCCCAGGAATATGCCCAAAAACTAGAGCTTTATCTCAGCGATCTCAAACACATGCAACTGCAACTGGTACAGAATGAAAAGATGTCTGCTCTCGGCAATCTCGTGGCAGGGGTAGCCCACGAAATTAACAATCCCGTAGGCTTTATCGCTGGCAACTTGCAACCGGCTCTTGAATATGTGGGGGATTTATTCAACTTGATTGATTTGTATCAAGAAAAACTTCCCAATCCGGGACGGGAAATTGAAACAGAAATTGAGGATATGGACTTGGAGTATTTGCGAGAAGATTTGCCGAAATTGATAGGCTCGATGCAGGAGGGAGTCGATCGCATCCGCAATAT
>NZ_JAUBTO010000305.1:0-3773 GCF_036702495.1 Microcoleus sp. C2D2
CCCGCCCGTCCTTGTTGGACGGGCGGGACGCCCATCCCACAATAACAATTAAAATTGTAAGTTATTTAATTCGCGATCCTAATTAGGTGGTAAACTGCAAGATGACGTGGGATTTTTTCAATTTAAAGCACGACAAGATTAGCCAGAAAAGGCATACTCCAGCTTGTCTCCCCAACTTCTAACTTACAATTATGTTCTGTAGTGATATACGCCGAATTTTTAATTTTGGATCTGTGCCGTCAAAACAAAAATTTTTCGGTACACTGAGATGACAGGCCAGAAGTCAAGCGAGGAATCGCTGCTCTTAGTGCAGATTGCCCGGAAAGACCAAACGGCATTAGCTAAACTTTACGATCGCTACGGTCGTCCAAGTTACGCTCTCGCTTACAAAATTCTGGGTTCGGTAGAAGAAGCTGAAGAAGTGGTACTCGATGTTTTTTCCCAAATTTGGCAAAAAGCAGCAACTTACGATCCTTCTCGCAGTCGAGCAGATACCTGGTTGTTCATGCTTACCCGCAGTCGTTCCCTCGATCGACTCCGAGTTTTGCAGCGAACAGTCCGGGCGGCTCAGGCTTGTATGGAAGATGCTAAAATATCCACGGACGACATTGCAGAACCGATGGAAGATGCAATGCTCGAAGAACGCAGCGAACAAGTCAAAGCAGCCCTAGAAACACTGCCTGCAGAACAGCGAATTGCGCTAGAACTCGCCTACTACCAAGGATTGACTTGCGCGGCGATCGCGGCTAAAACTGGTATCCCCACAGGTACAATCAAAACCAGAATTCGGTTGGGTATTTCCAAATTGCGTCAAGCTTTGAGCGAACAATTTTAGATTATCAAACAACAAAATTTAAGTTGTTTAAGCTCAATCTAAAATTATGGCATCTCTCATCATCCATCTTCAGTGCGAGGGCAGCAGACCAATCTCAAATTTAAAATCAACTTAGGCTGAATTACAATTAATGGCGGAAAACAGATGGAAATGATGCCAGATGAGGAGTTTAATATCCTTGCCGCCCTTCAAGCTCTCGATACCCTCGACGAGTCAGAAAGTCGCGCACTTACAGAGAAATTGAGAGCATCTCCAGAACTGCAAAGTGAACGGGCTGCCTTTGAAGCAGCAATTGCCGCGATCGCCTACACAGCCCCCCCAGTTCCCGTCGCCCCCGACCTCAAAAACCGCCTGTTCCAGCGCATAGCAGAACTGTCGCCCACCCCGGCAGAATCAGTCAATTTAAAGCCAATTGTTACCTCCCCAACAGAGAACAATACTCCTTCTTTAATCGTGCGATCGAACGATGTCAAATGGAAATCTTATGGAGTTCCGGGAGTCTGGCTCCGCAAGCTTTACATTGACAAACAAAAGCGCGAAATTACCTGCTTGATGCGACTAGAACCAGGAAGCACATTTCCCCTGCACCGACACGCTGGCTCGGAAGAAGTGTTTGTATTAGAAGGAGATTTAATTGTAGAAGGGGAAATTTGTTATCAAGGTGACTACATTCGATCTGTTCCTGGTTCCACCCATTCGCCCCTGACACAAGGGGGATGTTTGCTGTTAATGAAAACTTCCACAGACAACGAAACGCTCGTCTGATATTATTTTTGTTGAATTGCCGACAGCTTGGAGGGCGGGTTTATGTAGATTTTTAGTTATAAGTATAGATGGTTGGTAAACCCGCCCCTACAATTATTTCGGTTAATTTACCGGACACGATCGAACTCAAGAACGCCATATTGCTCCGCATTCGGCGGTTAAAAATCCCAAATATATCACGTAATTTCCATGCTAAATTACTCGCGTTTAACTGCTGTTATGTCCGCCGTTATTATACAATTTGTACCCAGTGGTCAAAGCGCGATCGCCCAAGAACGCGAAGGATGTTTTATTGTCAATCCAGCGGGAGAAGTAATTAACTTAAACCAGTTGTGTTCGCCTCAAGAATCCGACATTAAGCTGACAGGAAACGATGGGAAATTTATCGAAGACTACAAACGCTTAGCAAAAAGCTACTCTCCCGAAGCAACGGACAATTTACTGCAAGCAATCCAAAGAGCGCCCGGTCAAAAAATTGCCACAGCTAAAAGAATGTGTGCGGAAGCAAAATCGGGACTTTCTCTGCCGGAGTTTAAATTAAGAGCGATCGGGCAAGCTGTCAGTATCGAAAATCCCACTGCCAAAGAAAGTTTTCTCGCCGATGCGGATATTATTACCACTCTTGCCGCCAACCATTATTGCCCGGAATTAGCCAGTAAGTAATATCATGAATTCTGTAGGGACACGCTAAGGGACATTGGTCTCAACTTAAGACTGATATCAATTCCGGTTGCACTCCTTATGATGGGGAGTGGTCCGTGGGGGAATGTGGAATTATTGACTTTGACTTTATCGTGCCCATCCAACGGGAAACGATATGAAACCCTTGAGAAATATCGGTTTTACCTGAGTCTAGATCCCCCTTGCATCCGCCGAATCGTTGCCGGGACTTTAGAACCGATTTTTCTTCCCCGTTGCGAAACATCGCAAACTTTGGAGACGCGGGTTTATGTCTCCATCGACCGACAGTAGGTCATTGACCGCTGAAATTATACTGCGACACCGTGTAAAGCCGTCCTAGAAGGACGGGGTTTCTACCCAATTTTTTTGATGAAACATTTAAAATCAAGCTCCGCCGACTTGCGGGGTTTATTCAAAGACAGCATTACAGTTAAATACCTCGCGGAACCGCTGAAATCTGTCCCCGCTTGCGAAGACGCAGCCAAATTGCGATCGTGGATGGAGACCCGCGATTTTGACGTGCTCGGTATCGAAGAAAACGGCACGGTTTGCGGCTATATAGAACGATCGCATTTAATGGCAGGCAAGTGCAGCGAATACCAGCAAATTTTTCACCCATCACAATTAATCGCCGCCTCGACTCCTTTAATGGAATTGCTGCCGCTGCTGCGAGAAAAACCGAGATTATTTGTATTAGAAAGCAACAGGATCAACGGTATCGTTACCTGCGGCGATTTGCAAAAAGCACCGGTGCGGATGCTGCTGTTTGGATTGGTGACGCTTCTGGAAATGAATTTATTGCGGATCGTGCGGATTTACTTTCCCCAAGATTCTTGGCAGAAGTTCCTTAAGAGCGATCGCATCTTAGTGGCAAAACACCTTTGGGAATTGGGGCGATCCCGAAATGAAGCAATTGACTTAATCGATTACCTGCAATTCTGCGACAAGCGAGATTTAATCCTGACTTCTGCTGAAATAGTCGATCGGCTGGGGCTGAAATCCAAACGCTACGGAGAGCGTTTTTTAAAATCAGCAGAAGCATTGAGAAACAAATTAGCTCACGCTCAAGATTTAATCAACGGTTCTTCTTGGCCCGAAGTGATTTTTTTAGCTCAGGAAATAGAAGCGCTTTTGCAGCGCTGCGAAGAAATTGAAATAGCCACACCGCTGGATTAGAGAGCATTTAATGGGTAACATTAGTTTTTATAAAGGTGATCTGTCCGCACCTTACATTGAGTTTTTAGGAAGGTGCGGACGGATCACCCTACATTAGTTTTTAATTTTTAACTTCCTGTTAGTGTACTGAGGAACCCACCCTTGAGCAGTGGTGTAATACTGCACGGCTTTCAAGTACAGCGACGGAGTGAGATAAAACCAATGTTCGGTATTTGCGGGGACTTTAATGTATTCTGCAGCTGTATCCGCTCAATAAATCGGGGTAACAGCAAAAAAAGAAGGTTCACAATCTAGGCACAGCATGGTAGAATATGAC
>NZ_JAUBTO010000306.1:0-3723 GCF_036702495.1 Microcoleus sp. C2D2
ACCCAGTTACAAAACTGTTCCCACAGATTGGCGCTTTCGCGCTGTTGTAAGGTCGTGGTCATGTGTTTATGATTGCTTTATTTGGTTTTCAATGTTCGGATGATGTTTCTATTATTAACGGTATCCTTAGTGTTTGTAAAGGGGTCTAGCGACAGTTAAACTGATGCGGGTCATAAGCTGAGGTTATGTTTAGTCTATGGGTATCGGCGTAGAGCATTATTGACTGTCAACTTTACTCTCAATGATTTGCTGAACTTGTGGCGATACATTAGATAAGAAATTCAACCCCCTTTCCCGCTCTACTTGCTTCACCGATACTCGAAAACGGCGTTGCTGAATACAGGTATGAATTCAAGATTTCCTAAGTGCTATAAGCCAAGTAGGGTAAGTTTTGTAACATCAAGCGAAAAGTTGATTCATACCGTGAATCAGCAACGCCTCGAAAACTTTTCCACCCCTTGCCTTGGACACGGCTATCATTGGGCATCATCACAGGGATCGCCTCCGAAGTGTTTGCTGTAACTCCCTGCAACCCCAACCCCTGTCTATCCAGCACCGCGATAACTTTCCAAGTCTTTGCCAGCACTGAGATTTTCTGCTTGAGTCGAAGCTGCTCTTCCTTCCCACCGGGCCGGCCGGATATGTAAAGTTCCTTGCCCGGCGCTGCACTAATTCCCGACAATACTAGGACAAGTCACCCCACACGTTTCTGTTAACTTTTGGCACTTGGGGCATCATATTAGACATCAAAAAGGTAGCGCTATTATCAACTTCGTAGCGGGTGCGATCGGCACTTGGTGCAATGTGTGCCCGGTCGTAGCCGCTTGCCGTGTAATCGGTCGATCGCACTTTGTACCAAGCAGCGGGGAGGGCATCGTCAGGGCGGAAGTTGTCTTGGCGATCTGCTGTTCCCATCCAAGATTTATTGAGCTGCCACGAAACCCAGTTGGCAGTGTGAGTTTTGTTGTAGGAAAGCCCGTACTGTGGCTTCACCATTAAATAGTTGTTGACGCTGGCAATGCTAGAAACTGCATGACTTGGATTGCCCAGGAGTAAATTGCGGTTATTGATGGCGCTCGCTGACTGGTCCTCTGGTTTCTGGTTTGGGCGTTGGACGTTGCACCCTTGGTTTCTCACGATGAATTTGAGGAAGTCGAGACGGCGGTGATGGCGCAGTCAGGTTGCAGCCGCTAACAATTCCTACCAACATCAAAGCGATCGCCCCCCGTTGCCACAATTTCCTCACTCTTAGCCGCTCCCATTCTCATCGCCCATACCAAGCTTAAATGAGGCGACTGTCACAATCATAGGTAAGCGTGTTGAGTTTATCAACTAGATTTTACAGTTTAAACATCTGAATATCTAGATGCTTGGATGTTTAGATGTTTGAGTGTTTAGATGTTTGAGTGTTTAGAAAAAGCCATCCATATTCTCTCTGCTCAGGAGCCTAGCCAGAGCGATCGAATCCTTTTCCCAAATCTCCTGTACATTTGCACTTTCAAAGAAGTAGCCAGCTTGGAAGATTACCGGGTACTTTTAAGGCGCTTCAAATCTGTGCCATACCGCCATCGACAAACAGCTCGATGCCGCTGACAAAGCTGCTGTCGTCGCAAGCGAGAAAGACAACGGCTTTGGCAATCTCATCCGGTGTGCCGACTCTTCCCAGGGGGAGATTATTGGCTGGGCTATCCACGAATTCTTGCACCTGCTCATCACTCAGTCCTGTGAGATAGTAGCCGGGAGTAGGAACAACGCCTGGACTAATGGCGTTAACCCGAATTTTGCGCTCTTTGAGGTCGAGAATCCAATTACGGGCCCGCCGAGCGCACGGCGGCTTTGGTAGCGCTATAAACACGCTCAGGCGGGGTTGCCTACCGTAGTATTCCCAGAGGCGTTCAGGATGATGGAAGCGCCCAGGGGCAATAGAGGCAGTACCTTCTGCACGGTGAACAGCAGACCTTTGACGTTAGTGTTGAACATTTTGTCAAAATGTTCTTCGGTGATTGCTCCGACGAGTGGGGCGAATTCTCCACTGCCAGCATTGGCGAAGACGACATCGAGGTGTCCTTGCTCTTGCTCGATTGTGGCGAATAGCCAATCGAGGTCTGCCAGATTAGAGACATCGCTCTGAACACCTGTGACATTTTCACCAATCTCTTTTACGGCAGCATCCAGTTCAGTTTGGCGACGACCCGTGATGAAGACATAGGCACCTTCGGCGACAAAGCGCTTAGCAGTCGCAAGACCGATGCCGCTGCAGCAGCCGGTGACAAGAGCGACTTTTCCTTCTAGTTTTTTCATGATGATAATGAACCCTGTGGTTGTTGAGTTTGAAAGAGCCGTCCGAAACTGCTCCTGGAAAATTGGATTTGCCCCGGTAGCAACTAGATGGATTGTAGAAGGTTCAAATGCTTGGATAGAATCTGTAGGAGTTTGGTCAAAAACAAATTCGAGAACTACCAGCCATGCCACTGCAAAACTTAATGTGTGTTTCACTCGACTGATGTTCACTCATGTTAGGGCATGAATAGATCCCAAATAAGTGCTATGGAACCCATGAGAGATTTTTTTAGCGAGCTCGGTTGAGCAGCCGATCGTCCCCAAAACCTCTTTTTGGGAGTGTTGAGTTTAAACCCACTCGATCGCTGCATTGCGATCGCCGTCTAGCATTAATCTTATCAAACAAGCTATGGAGGTAAGACAAGAACCAACAAGAGCATTGTTCTGGATCGTGCGGTAAAGGACACAAAGCTCAAAACCGAAGCTATGGAGTTGTTGGGGAAACTTGCACCCACCATTAAGCCGTGCTCAAATCGGTCATGCACCAAAAACAAGCGATCGCCTATTCTTTGGAACAAGCAGCTACGGTGTGGGGTTTAGGAGGTCAACCAGCCTCATATTCTGGGAAAGAGTACAGCCGACCTGGGGGGGTGACAACCAGCCCCAAACCCATAGTTAGTAAGGATTGAGCCTATTTGTGGTAAAAAAAGATAGGCAGCAGCATTGTTACACGCTTGCCTATCCAAAAAAATAATGATACTAACATTCTACCAGACTCATTTACAAAAATACCTGACGCCATCTCAGTTTCTGATGATGACAACCAAGTATCCTTGATGCAATCAGAAAAACAAGTGAGATTAGAACGGCTCTCCCTCCTCTTTTCCCTGCCTAATTACAGCTGAAAGTCGGCGGCGTAAATTACAAAGATTTTTAGATTTACCGAACTTAACGATCGAATTAATTTGGTTCCCATTAATTACTTATTGGTTGACCACTTATTGCCCTGTTGGTCAAAGCTTGTCAATCGCAATCGATCGCAGTCAATGGGGGTGTATTAATCTGTTTATGGTCAGCTTAATCTGGGAGCGAAGAGCAATTCCATTATACTGGTCATTGTTGCCAAAATAGGGAAGCAGCAACTTCGACGAACAAACTACAAATCTACAGCAAGTTTTACCATTGTTTTACCAATATAAAGTCATCGTTTTAGGAGGCCGTGAATTTTGTTCGATCGACTTGGGAAACTGGCTGAAAGAAAAGGGTGTGTCTTTTTGTTTGAGACTGAAGAGGAATCATTGTAAGTAGTTAAGCAAAATTAATTACATAATTTTCTCCAAATTCTTTAAGTATTTTTTCCACACAGGAAACAAGAGCTGGCCAGCTAGAATAGGCATTTATTTCGATCCATTCATATTTAATAAACCGCCACAGAATCTCAAT
>NZ_JAUBTO010000307.1:0-3692 GCF_036702495.1 Microcoleus sp. C2D2
ATTTGCTTATGATTGCTTTATTTGGTTTTCAATGTTCGTGACGGCTTTGTGTTCCGCCATGTAAATAAACATAAAGCATATCCTAAGGTTTGTAAAGTATTTTAACAACAGATTAACTGATGAGAGTCATAAGATTGAGTTATATATATCAGGAATGGTGGATACAGGGGAAAGAATGCACAAAAAAGTAGGGAAAGCCTGGAAGCGCGTCGCCTTCAGGCAGAGAAATATTAGGATACAGACTTTTGCTGGCTGGGTATCATAATCAGAGCCCAATAGGGAACTTCAGCGGGCTCGACATCTGCGATCGCCCGAATTTGCTGATTAGGCATAGTTGCGCGTTCTATATACAGTGCTCGATCGAACTGTCCCAACTCAATCAGCACGTCCCGGACTTTCGCAAAATGCCTCCCCAGCTTAATAATCACAGCAGCATCAACAACCGCCAGCCGATCGCGCAAAACCTCAGCATCCAGCGTCGCAGGCATAATACTTAACACATCGTTACGATAAGTCAGCGGCACTCCCAAGGCAGCGGCACTCGCCATTGTCGAAGAAATTCCCGGCACAACTTCAGTGGTAAATGTCGCCGACAAACGGTTGAATAGATACATAAACGAGCCGTAGAGAAAAGGTTCGCCCTCACACAGCACCGCCACATCCTGTCCCTGGGTCAGATGTGCGGCAATTTTCTCGGCAGCAATATCATAATAAGGTTGAGACGATCGCGTCGGACTAAAAGGCAACGGCATCGGAATCTCAATTTGCTCCGGGCGCAGATAATCTGCGACGATCGCCCGCGCCAGCACCTTACCATTTTCCATCGCCGGATAGGCAATCACCGGCACCGATTGCAAAATCCGATAAGCTTTCAAAGTAATCAACTCTGGATCGCCAGGGCCAATACCCAAACCGTACAATTTACCATTCGCCGTAGTCATAATTCATCCTTTTTCGCTAACGCATTCACGGCCGCCGTTGCCATTGCACTGCCGCCGCGCCGCCCGTGCAACGTAATAAATGGCACTCCCCGACTGTTGGCGGCCAGTTCGGCTTTGGATTCGGCGGCCCCCACAAATCCTACCGGGAAACCCAGAATTAAAGCCGGTTTGGGGGCTCCGGCATCCAGCATTTCCAGTAGTCGGAACAAAGCAGTCGGGGCATTGCCGATCGCCACAACCGCACCCTGCAAGTTGTCCAGCCATAAATCAAGGGCCGCGGCCGATCGAGTATTTCCGATTTGCCGCGCCAACTCGGGGATTTCGGAATGCCAGAGGGTGCAAATCACCGGATTGTTAGCGGGAAGGCGTTTGCGAGTGATGCCTTCGGCCACCATCCGGGCATCGCACAGGATGGGCGCACCTGCAGAGAGGGCTTGGCGTCCGCAGGTTGCGGCCCCGGGCGAAGCTGCTAAATCTGCAACAATATCGGTCATGCCGCAACTGTGAATTAGTCGCACGGCTACCGATTCTAAATCGGGCGGCAAGCTTGACAAATCTGCTTCGGCTCGAATTGTAGCGAAGGATTTGGTGTAGATTTCTGTTCCGTCTCGAATGTAGTCAATCATTCTTTAAAACTGCTATGGGAATTTTGTTGGATTTGTGAAATAGATTTTTTGAATGAACCGCGAAGGCGCGAAGGACGCGAAGGAAGAAATATCAAGAGAGATAGGAAGAGAAATGCTTAAATTTTGTCTGTTTTCATGGGAGTTTTTTTCACTTTGAAATTCCGATTTTCGGTGCTCAACAACTCCTGCAATTGGTCGATCGCCCGCCGATCGACAAACTCACCAAATGACTCGAAAGGCTCTCGAAACTGCTGATACACCTGCAACAAAAGCTCGATCGCACCGGGCATCTCGGCCGCACTCACCGCCGGAAAAATTGGTCGCCCGAAGGGCAAATCTTTTCTACCCGCATAAATGTCGTAACCTTCGATCGTCTCGTGTCCCCGCTCAATCTGAATTCCCACCAGTGTGATATCAATTGGCTGGTGCTGGGCGCAGGACTTTGGGCAACCGCTGAAATGAATGTTAATCGGCAGGTCGATCGTCAATTTTTGCGCTAAATCCCTCGCCATTGCTAGGGCGTGACTTTGAGTATCTGTGGCCGCCGACGCACAGCCGCTGCTGCCGGCACAAGCCACCAAGCACGAATCTAGGCGAGTCGCTGACGAGTGCAATCCCAAATCGGCGATTTGCTGTTTTATCTCAAAAAGCTGGGAGTTGGGGATATCAGAAATCAACAGATTTTGCCACGGCGTAAGTCTCAGGGTACTGCTGGCTAGATTTTGGGCTAAATTTGCCAAATTCCGCAGTTGCTTTGATTCTAGCCTACCGAGAGGCAGCGCAATTCCTATGTACGAGAAATCCGGCTGTCGCTGAGGGTGGATGCCGAGATGTCGGGATTGTTCGATCGCCCTTGCAGATGAGTCGATCGAGCGGGCGGGCAAGATGCCCACCCCACAAGGAAATTCACTCTTTGTGGAACAGGCCTCTTGCCTGTTTTTGGGAAAGGTGCAAGATGTGAATTGCAATAAAAATGGTAAATTCTGCTGTACCCGTTCTAGATAACTTTCAATACCCCAATCTGCCAGCAGGTGACGCAAACGCGGTTTTTTGCCATCAATTCGAGGCCGATTTTTGGTGTATTCAAGATACGCGCTAGCAAGGGCGGCTAAGACTGAAATACATTGCGATTCTTGGATTAAAATCCCTGTATCGCTGTTTAAATGCAGCCGAAAAACGATTTCTGATTTTGCCGATCGCCCTGCTGCTAATAAAATATCGTTGCGCAAAGCCTGGATCGAAACCGATTCCCCGCCATCCAAGCCAATGCTGAATTTAGGCGAAAGTTCCGACAATTCGGGATGCGTTTGCAGGTAATCATCCCAAGCTTTCACTAGCGGGCGAGTATCCAGTAACTGCTGGCGATCGATCCCTGCTGTCGGACTTGCCATTATATTGCGAATCGGGTCAACTTCAACGCGGCGAGACGCTATCCCCAATTCCTGCAAGCGGTTCCAGACTTCCGGGGGAATTTCCGAGTGCACTTCTCGGATTTGCAAATTTGCCCGATTCGTCACTTGCAAACAGCCGGTACTGTATTGATCTGCCAAATCGGCGATCGTCCAACACTGCTGCGCGTTTAAAATTCCCCCCGGAATCCGCATTCTCGATAAAACTCCGTCTCGGGCGATCGAACCGTAAAATAAACCCGGACAAGTCGGCAAATTAGTCAAAGCTAACAAATAATCTCCTCCCCGTGCTGCGCAGGGAATCCAAAAGTAAACGCCCACAAAGCGCCCCCGAAATCGGCATTCTGACTTTTACAGTTGCGGCACAGCGCCGGAATTGCACCGGACTTTCCCGCTTTCAGGTTTTAGCAAGGTATCACGAGCTGACCCACAGAAAGCAAAACTCTCAACTTTCTTAACAAAACCCCTGGCGATCGCCCCTGTCAATCATTTAATCAGCTTTCCTGATGAGTTCAATCAGTTTAACTATCGCTAGACCCCTTTACAAACACTAAGGATACCGTTAATAATAGAAACATCATCCGAACATTGACAACCAAATACAGCAATCATAAACAAATGACAACCACTTTACAGCAACGCGAAAGCGCCAATCTGTGGGAACAGTTTTGTAACTGGGTAACATCAACCGACAATCGCATTTATGTAGGTTGGTT
>NZ_JAUBTO010000308.1:0-3663 GCF_036702495.1 Microcoleus sp. C2D2
GCCGCTGGCAGAGACAAATACTCAAAATCCAGCGCCAGTATCAAATTCGCCGCTGGCAGAGACAAATACTCAAAATCAAGCACCAGTATCAAATTTGCCGCTGGCACAGACAAATACTCAAAATCAAGCACCAGTATCAAATTTGCCGCTGGCACAGACAAATACTCAAAATCAAGCGCCGGTATTAAATTTGCAGCTGGCACAGACAAATACTCAAAATCAAGCATCGGTATCAAATTTGTCGCTGGCACAGATAAATACTCAAAATCAAGCATCGGTATCAAATTTGCAGATCGCACAGACAATTACTCAAAATCAAGCATCGGTATCAAATTTGTCGCTGGCACAGACAAATACTCAAAATCAAGCGCTGATATCAAATTTGTCGCTGGCACAGACAATTACTCAAAATCAAGCGCTGATATCAAATTTGCAGATCGCACAGACAATTACTCAAAATCAAGCGCTGATATCAAATTTGCAGATCGCACAGACAAATACTCAAAATCAAGCGCTGATATCAAATTTGCAGATCGCACAGACAATTACTCAAAATCAAGGGCCGATATCAAATTTGCAGATCGCACACACAATTACTCAAAATCAAGGGCCGGTATTAAATTTGTCGCTGGCACACACAAATAGTCAAAATCAAGCATCGGTATCAAATTTGCAGGCCGCACACACAAATAGTCAAAATCAAGCATCGGTATCAAATTTGCAGGCCGCACAGACAAAAACTCAAAATCAAGCGCCGGAATCAAATTCGCAGGCCGCACAGACAAAAACTCAAAATCAAGCATCGGTATCAAATTTGCAGGCCGCACAGACAAATACTCAAAATCAAGCGCCGATATCAAATTCGCAGATCGCACAGACAAATACTCAAAATCAAGCGCCGATATCAAATTCGCCGATCCCACCGACAAATACTCAAAATCAAGCGCCGATATCAAATTCGCAGATCGCACAGACAAATACTCAAAATCAAGCGCCGGAATCAAATTCGCAGGCCGCACAGACAAATACTCAAAATCAAGCGCCGGAATCAAATTGGTCGATCGCAGACACAATTAATCAAAATCTAGCATCGGTATCAAATTTGCCGACCGCACAGACAAATACTCAAAACCCAGCATCGGTATCAAATTTGCCGATCGCACAGACAAATACTCAAAACCCAGCATCGGTATCAAATTTGCCGACCGCACAGACAAATACTCAAAATCAAGCGGTTGCGCCTGCTGCTGCGGGAATAAATCTCGCACCGATACCGACACAGGATCTGGCACCAAACCTGCCACCGAGCACAAATCCTTTATTTTCCCCCAGCTTGCAACCGCAAAACCAGATATCTAATTCCTTGCAACAGGGCAATTCACCTGTGGCGTCTCCGAATGTTGACTCTTCCAACTTGCCAGCTAACGTCGCAGCAGCTATTTTTCGGGTAGAGGATAGATTGACCAGGGAGTTTTCCGATTACCTAAATTTGCCGCCATCAACAAGTGCGCTCGGCACCCTAGAAGATTCCCAAAATACCCTTCGCAGGGTCCAACAAGCCACAGGCATCAAACCAGCTCTCATCTATATCAGCTTTGTACCCAAGGGTTCTACAGTCGCTCCGTCTAACACCAGTTCGCGCCTCTTGCAGGTAGAAAAGCAACTTCAAGCCTCTGACGAACTGGAACTGATCCTGATCGCGCCGGAATTCGCGCCCGTTCGCCGCCGCATCCCTGGAACCTCTCGCGGCCAGATAATGGAAGCTATTGAGAAATTTCACGCGGAAGTGACTAATCCGGTAAAGCGCAATACTAAAAGTTATTTGCCCGTGGCTCAGCGCCTCTACCAGTGGGTAGTAGCGCCGCTTGAAGCAGACCTGCAAGCCCAAGGCATTCAGAATTTATCTTTTATCTCAGATATGGGGTTGCGATCGATACCTATGGCCGCCCTGCACGACGGCAAAGGCTTTTTGATAGAGCGTTACAGTGTTGGCGCAATGCCGAGTCTCAGTTTGACAGATACCGACCCCGCCAATTTCAAAAATACCCAAGTTCTGGCAATGGGGGCGTCGCAATTTGCAAATATGAGTCCTTTGCCTGCGGTGGAAACAGAAGTAGCGACAATCACGCCGCAGCAGTGGCCGGGTAAGTCTTTCTTGAACGAAGCTTTCACCCTGGCCAATTTGAAATCGCAGCCCCAGCTGCAGCCTTTTGGGATGATTCACTTGGCTACTCACGCCCAATTTCGAGCGGGAGAGCCCAGCGAATCCTTTATTCAGTTGTGGGATACTAAATTGCGTTTGGATCAGTTGCGGCAAATGGGATGGCAAAGCCCGCAAGTTGAAATGTTAGTTTTGAGTGCTTGCAGGACTGCTGTGGGCGATCGAGACGCCGAGTTGGGCTTTGGCGGGTTAGCGGTGCAAGCCGGGGTTAAATCGGCTCTGGCGACTCTCTGGTATGTCAGCGACGAGGGCAGTTTGGCATTGATGGCGGAGTTTTACGCGCAGTTAAAAACTGCTCCGATTAAAACAGAAGCACTGCGGCAAGCGCAATTAGCGATGTTGCGCCAAGAGGTGCGAGTTGAAGGGGGGATGCTGCACACTTCTTTTGGCAATCTGCCACTACCTCCGGAATTGGCAAACCAGGGGGGTCAGAATTTCTCTCATCCTTATTATTGGTCTGCTTTTAGAATGATTGGCAATCCTTGGTAAAAAGAGAGGACTTACGCAGAACTTCTATCTGTAGGGTGTGCAGTGCGCACCTTACAGATAGGCAATCCTTGGTAACAAGATTTGTTTTAGTCGATCGATAGCATTATACTATTCTCAAAATCTTGACTTAAAGGGAGCATAAGTATGAGCATTGTTCCACGCGTAATGCCAGTCACTGAGGCCGATCGGCACTATCGGTCAGGTAACTTATTGGTAAACAGAAAGTATCAAAGAAAATTAATTTGGTCAGTTGACGAAAAAGAAAAACTGATTGGAAGCATTTTAAAGGGATATCCAATTCCTTTGATTCTACTAGCAGAACGTCCTTAAGTTCATGGAAGTGGAAAGTATGAGATCGTAGATGGTATGCAGCGACTTAATGCTATTTGTGGTTTTATTGAAAATTTATTTGCATTTAATGGCAGGTATTTCGATCTTAACGAGTTCTCCCATGCAAAACGATTAGCTGATGACAAGGTATTTGAATTTGAAGCAAATTTTGATAAATTAGATACAAAAGAATGTGCAGATCTTTGAGATTATCAGCTTGCAGTAACCATTTACACTGCAATGGATGAAAGCGACATAACAGAGGTTTTTGGCAGAATAAATTCCGGTGGTAAGCATTTAAGCAATCAATAGAGACGACAAGCAGGTGTAACGACATCATTCGCAGAAGTGGTTCGTACAATTGCTATGCAGTTGCGGGGGGATGATACTCGGAAAACGCTTCACCTATTTGATATGCCCCAGGTTAGTATTGATTCCAAACAGAATAATCAAGGTTATGGGATTCAAGCAGAAGACACTTTGTGGTGCAAGCAAGGAATTCTTACAATATCTCAACTGCGTGATAGTAAAGATGAAGATATGATACAATACGGTTTACTTAAGGTCGAACAAGTGATAAACTATATATGATATACAAAAAGTAAATCAAGTATGGTGCCGTA
>NZ_JAUBTO010000309.1:0-3628 GCF_036702495.1 Microcoleus sp. C2D2
AGTTCTTGTTTTCTTGACAAGATATTAGATTCTTCGGATTCCTTTTGTCAAGCATGATTGAGACGCTCTTACCCTGGGTCGGATTACCTTAAATCCTACTAGCTTTGACCTGTATTATTTGATCCATTCTCTCGAAGAAATGCTCAAACTCAAAGCTGATTCTAAAGGTTTACAGCTCAGTTTGTACATCAATTCTAACATTCCTCAGTATGTAAAGACTGACGAAAGTAAATTGCGTCAAGTCTTAATTAATCTGCTAGGAAATGCGATCAAGTTTACTACGAAGGGAAGTGTGACACTTCGGGTTGCAGCAATTAGTGCGAAACAAAAGTTTCTAACCGACAACGAACCACGGACTATTACGTTTGAAGTGGAAGACACGGGCGACGGCATTGCTCCTACTGAGGTAGATTCTTTATTTGAGGCTTTTGTACAAACTGACGCGGGGCGGAAATCTCTAGAAGGAACTGGCTTGGGTTTACGCATCAGCCGACAATTCGTACAACTGATGGGAGGAGACATTACCGTCACCAGTACCTTGAATCGAGGAACAGTTTTTAGTTTCGATATCCAAATTAGCTCCTCTGAGATGGCTGAAGTTCAGCCTCGACAATCAAGAAGGCGGGTAATTGCTCTAGAACCCAACCAACCTTCATATCGCATCTTGGTGGTTGATGATAAATGGGAGAGCCGTTTGCTATTAATTAATGTTCTCGAACCGCTTGGCTTGGAGGTGCGCGAAGCAGTAAATGGTCAAGAAGCTATTACAATCTGGGAAACTTGGAAACCCCACCTAATTTGGATGGATATGCAAATGCCTGTGATAGACGGGTATGAAGCGACTAGACAAATTAAAGCCAAGATTCAAGAGAAGGCTACCCCGATTATTGCGCTGACCGCTAGCGCTTTTGAGGAAGAGCGAGCCATTGTTTTATCATCAGGCTGTGACGATTGTGTGAGCAAGCCGTTCCAAGAAGAAGTTATTTTTGACAAAATGGCTGAACATTTAGGACTAAAGTATATTTATGAAGATTTACCCCAGCTTAAATTATCTCAGTTTGGGAGTCAAGACTTGAGTGTAAAAGCAGGGGAAGAAACTGAATTTTTGAGAACGACTTTGGCCGCAATGCCTACGGAGTGGGTGATACAGTTACATGAAGGAGCTATCGATGCTGATGCCGACCTGATTTTAAGTTTAGTCGCCACAATCCCTGAATCCGATACTTCTTCGGCGGAGGTTCTCGCCGATTGGGTTAATAACTTTCGCTTTGATAAAATTACTGCCTTAACTGAAAATTTAATCCTATGAAAAACCAGCAATTAGAATCTCATTTTGCCAATCTTTTAGTGGTTGACGATACGCCAGACAACCTGCGTCTTTTATCCACTATGTTGAGCGAAAAAGGATATAAAGTTCGGGCCGTAATAAACGGGAACATGGCCTTAAAAGCAGCGCGTTCTACCCCACCCGATTTGATTTTACTCGACATCACTATGCCTCAGATGAACGGCTACGAAGTTTGCCAACACCTAAAAGCAGATGGCAAAACTTCGGGTATCCCAGTTATTTTCTTGAGCGCCCTAGATCAAGTATTGGATAAAGTCACAGCATTTGCTGTTGGAGGAGTAGACTACATCACCAAGCCCTTTCATTTAGAAGAAGTTTTGGCTCGCGTCGAAAATCAACTAACTATTCAGCGGTTGCAAAAAAAATTACACGAGCAAAATGCGCAATTGCAGGAATCGGAAGCTAAAGAGCGAGAGAAAGCCCTACAACTAGAGCAGGCTCTACAACAGTTACAACAGGCACAAGCTCAACTCATCCAAAGCGAGAAAATGTCAAGTTTGGGGAAGGTCGTAGCGGGGGTAGCTCACGAAATTAACAATCCGATTAACTTCATTAAAGGGAACCTCTGTCCTGTAACAGAGTACGCTCAAGATTTGTTGAGGCTGGTGCAACTCTATGAAGAAGATTTGCCCAATCCCACACAAGCTATTCAGAAACAACAAGAGGCTATGGATCTCACTTTTCTCAGGAATGACTTGCCGAAGCTAATTGCTTCTATGAGCGTAGGAGTTGACCGGATCATAGAAATAGTACAATCGCTGCGGAATTTTTCCAGACTTGATGAAGCTGAGTTAAAAGCGGTGGATATCCATGAAGGGCTTGAAAGTACGCTGATGATTTTGCAGCATAGACTGAAAGATGAGGTAAGCCAAACGATAATTAAAGTTGTAAAAGAGTATGAGGAATTGCCCACGATAGAATGCTATGCGGGGAAAATGAATCAAGTTTTTATGAATGTTCTGACTAATGCTATTGATGCGTTGCACTCACAAAAAAGTTTGGCAAAAGAGGCAGATAATAACAGCCCACTCCCTACTATTACTATTTGCACCAAGTTACTCTCCGACTTTCAAGTAGGTATTTATATTACTGATAACGGACCGGGCATAAGAGAAGAAATTCAACAACGGATATTTGAACCCTTTTTTACAACGAAGCAAGTGGGTCAAGGAAAGGGGCTGGGGTTATCGATTAGCTATGCTATTGTAGTGGACGAGCACGGCGGGCAACTCAGTTGTATTTCGGTACCTGCTCAAGGTACGACATTGGCAATCGAAATTCCGATTCATCCCCATAAAAAACATTTTTATAAAGAAGTTTTGGCAGGGTTATAAGCCACACTATAATCAAAGCCTTGAAAAATGGTGGAAAAGCGTAAATAATACTTACTTATTAGCCAATTATTTTTGCACTCTTCACAAATTTTTCCATCGATCGCAAGCCTATATTCCTCCTCACAGAGTGCGACAGCTTTTCCTTTAACGCCCCTTGAATTATGAACCGCCGCCGACTTAGCTTCTTTTCTAGTAGCTTATGTACGCCGTCTCCAACTAAAATTAATGATGAACTCAGCACTCATCTTTTAACGACTTTGGCAAACTGTGAGGGTAAAAATGCAATTTGATACATCGCTTAGGGTGGGGGCTAATGTGTTTGTCCTGAAGCACGCCCTAGCTGTACCTCAAACCGAGCGAATCCTTGACGTACACGCGCAGCGACATCGCGGCTATCAGCGCCGAAGTAAATATGGGTGTGAAAACAAACAATTTCGATGGTGTCTCCTTTCATGATTTTCAGTGAGGTATTGAGCCGACATCAGGACAAAACGGCTGTTAACTTCAGGCTAACTTGACTTGTGGCAAACTGCGGAATTGAGCCACCAGTGTTGTTCGCACTCATCCCGTCGATCGCCTCTAACTCAACAACAGACAAAACTTTTGGTTTCATCTCACACAAATTTTGCAGCAGGGCCTTGACGAACGGAAATACAAAATACTCCGTCAGCTTGCCTATGCGGTAGTTAAAGGGTTGATATCGGTGTTTGAAGTACAGTTCCACATTGCCCCGGTGTTCCCACAATCCCAGGAAGCTGACGCCAACATCCAAGTAATGCGTTCTGACATCCCGCTGCACTTCGGCTATTCGTTCCTCGATCGATCGAGTAGTAATTCCAATTTTATAGAAGATGGTGCCGTTCGCTTTGGGTAGAGTCGAGGGAGGCTATTATGTCTCGCCCCTCTCTTTTAAATCTGGACGTGCAACTTTCATTGCATCCAGCTT
>NZ_JAUBTO010000310.1:0-3620 GCF_036702495.1 Microcoleus sp. C2D2
AGCTCTTGTTTCATGTGTGGAAAAAATACTTAAAGAATTTGGAGAAAATTATGTAATTAATTTTGCTTAACTACTTAGGACTTCCCGACAAAGATGATGACACAGATGCTCTGGCGCTGGCGATTTATGGTTGGGATTACTTGGAAGCGCCTCGCCGTTTTGTCCAAGTGCGATCGCAAACCATTGTTCAAATCCGCCGCTTGGTTTTGCGACTGTCTCACCTCAACCGCGTGCAGTCGCCAATTATCAACCGCGCTCGCCAGGATTTAGCGTGGCAATTTCCAGAAGCGGCCCTCGTGCGATCGGTGAGATCGGGTGAAAAAGTGCCACTATTTTGGGGGTGGCTTTGCGGTCAACGACCGTCAGTTAAATATGATTTGATGCTGGAGCAGTCGATCGGGCTGGGAATAGATGAGGGCGTTCGCCTTCACGCTGCGCGAATTTGTGACATTCAGCGAGAAGAAATGATTGTGGAGTTTCAACTTTCTAAACTTGTAAGCGAGCCGCAGTTTTTGCCCTATCGCAAGGTTTTTGCCCGTTTTGGTTTTGGCCGCCGAGTCGAGGCTTTGCTGCTTTCTCAGATTTATCCATTTGAAAATTACCTTGCCGCCGACGGTAAACCTGATGTGAAGATTCGTAACGGTCGCCTGTCTGACAAACCTACCAAGCGGCATTTATCACAACGCCGTTTTTGTAAAGCACTGGGCTATGCACCGTCGCAAGAGAGCAGCGGTGACATCAACAGGTCGAGAGTCAGCGGCGGTTCAGATTTGTGCCGAAAAGCTTTGTGGCAGTGGATATTTACTAGGATTGAACCGCAGCGCACACGCCTAAACAATGAAATTGGCGATCGGCTCGGCAAGATTATGGATTTAGAAAAAGCTAGCGGGCGACCTGTGCGGCTGGTGTGATCGCGCGTAGCCGCTAAAGCAGTCAAGCTTTTGTTTAAAGAGTTGGTGCGCGAGCTCGTTCAGTCTGAAATATAAAAGGAGAAAATCAAAATGATCTACAAGAAGATTCGGAAGCTTTACGAGGCAGGGCAGACAATCGACGAAATCGCTAATCATTTAGAGGTTAGTCCAACTTATATTTACACCCGTCTAAAAAAAAGTGGCGTAACTATGCGTAGAGCTATAGTACGTAGGACGGAAACACAGCAGGCGCGACACAACGAAATCGTCAAACTTCGCGCTCAAGGTCTATCTCTAAAAAAAATAGCTGAGGCTGTCGGGATTTCTCCCGAGGGAGTCCGACATTATTTAAGACCTAAAAATTTGACATCAAGCAGCGACCAAGAATTGCTAGAGTGAACGACTTATTTCTGTATTCGGGTTAGCTGTTTTTGTCGGTTTGTCCTACGCCTTTTCAGTCGATCGTCGCGCTGTCAAGTGGTCGCCCGTATTGTGGGGAATTGCTTTACAGCTAATTTTTGCTATTTTAATTCTCAAAACTGCTCCGGGTTTGGCTGTCTTTAAATTTTTGGGAGATTTGGTGACGCAGTTTCTCAATTTTTCTGATGCGGGGGCAAAGTTTATATTTGGAGACAATTTTGCCGAACACTTTATCGCTTTTAAAGTGCTGCCGACTATCATTTTTGTCTCTTCGTTTATCACCCTACTTTATCACTACGGCATTTTGCAGCGAGTTGTGCAAGCAGTGGCACGGTTGATGATTAAAACCATGAAAACTTCTGGCGCCGAAACCCTTTCTTGTGCTGCGAATATCTTTGTCGGGCAAACAGAAGCTCCTTTGTTAATTAAACCTTATTTGGCTACGATGACGCTCTCGGAACTCCATGCTGTCATGACGGGAGGATTTGCCACAATCGCCGGCGGAGTCATGGCAGCTTATATTTCTTTTGGAGTACCGGCTCAACATTTAATTGCGGCGTCGGTGATGTCTGCACCAGCAGCTTTGGCTATTTCTAAATTGCTGTACCCAGAAACTGAAAAGTCGCTGACTGCTGGGGAGGTGGAGGTGAAGGTAGACCAGGTTTATGCTAATGCGGTGGATGCGGCTGCTTCGGGTGCTAGCGACGGGTTGAAGTTGGCGGCGAATGTGGCCGCTATGCTGATTGCTTTTTTGGGTTTGTTGGCTTTTTTTAATGCGCTTTTGGGCTGGTTTGGAGGGCTAATTAGTTTGCCTCAGTTGTCGCTAGAATTAATTTGTGCTTATTTGATGGCTCCGGTTGCTTGGCTGATGGGGGTGCCTTGGGCTGATTGCGCAGAGGTGGGGGTTGTTTTGGGAAAAAAAACGATTTTGAATGAGTTTATTGCTTATTTAGATTTGATGGAATTGGTGAAACAACAGGCGATTTCTGAACGCTCGCAAATTATCTCGACTTATGCTTTGTGCGGGTTTTCTAATATTGGTTCGATCGGGATTCAGATTGGGGGAATTGGCGCGATGGCTCCGCAGCGGCAAGGCGATTTGGCTAGGTTGGGCGTGAGGGCGATGATTGCTGGCTCTTTGGCTTGTTTTATGACTGCTTGTATCGCGGGGATGCTGATTTGAAAGTTTTGAGTTTTTAATTAAGCAGTGCCGTACTAGCCCAGTAGGAGCGTGAGTAACGAGGCTACTAACTTTGGGCGTTTTGATTCTGATTCCAAGCTCCCCCAAGCAATTTTCCTTGATTAAAAATCTCCGAAAAATAATCTGAAACCCTTGCCCTATATAGACAAAAACCTAATTTTCTCAGATGTCTATTGAAGACTCAAAAATCGGAACCTCCAATAGCGGTTTTCTGCTTTTTCTCCTGTTCAGATCTAACACGCCAGACACGGCTAGCAGTGCGGTACTTATGGCACACCCTACATTAAGCTGTGTTGCATCTAGATTGCCTATGGTATTAGAGAGGGAGAGGGGGTGAAGGGGAGAGGGGGAGAGGATTTGACGATTTTTGATCGGGACTCGAAATATACAATTTAAATGCACAACAGCTTAACTACAGTAAATCTTATTAAATAAAAGTTAAAAAACCTAAAAAAATATTTGATGGGTGGTATGGATTTGATGATTTGCGAGGCGGGACATCGAATTTTAGCGATCGGCTATTATTGAAAATAAGCAGGAGTTTAGTCTGTAACACGAGATGGAAACAGTAAACTAAATTATCCTCAAAGCCAAATAAATAGGTGGTTTACAATGGCTGTTATGCAACTAGAAAACGGTAGAACCTATAGGGATATAGGGGCGATCGCAAGCCAACTGGCTGTTTTAAATGTTCAGATCGATCGTCTGCCAATGAGGGAAAATCCTGCGGTTCGAGAACTGCTAGCCCAAGACATTATCAATGTAACAGAAAAACAGCAGATACTCGCAGCATTTCAAAGCGAGTTTGAACAGTTTAAGCGCGCAGACAAATGTCAGTGGTGCGACTTAAAAGTTCTGCACCCCGGTTCGCCACAGATTTACGCGCTGATGACTCAAAGCAATCGCACTCACACGCACACAGATCCAGAAGTTCTTCACATTTTAGCTGGGGAATGTGTTTTTGGGTTTGTGTATCCTAACGGCTCTCAGGTACAATTAATGCTGCAAGCTGCAGGTATCCGCTCAATAAATCGGGGTAACAGCAAAAAAGAAGGTTCACAATCTAGGCACAGCATGGTAGAATATAA
>NZ_JAUBTO010000311.1:0-3614 GCF_036702495.1 Microcoleus sp. C2D2
AATTGGGTCAACAGGTAAAAGATGAGTAATTTTACTCATTGACAATAGTGCTTTTAGCTTAACTTGTGAGTAATGAGATCTAGCACTTTAGGGCGTTTAAAAACTTTTACATAAGTTTTTAAGCTTAACTCTACATCTTGGTAGGTAAGCTCCCATTCTTGTCGTGCATTTTCTGTCAGTCCCGCGTCTTGCAAGGCACGAGCTTTCTGCCTGTGAATCACAGCCCGAAAAGCCCTCGCCCAGGCATATTTATCATTTAGCTGAATCGCACTACTGAAGTCTGCTATTGCTTTATCGTAGTATGGCTGTGTTTTTGTGCCGTGTCCTGCACCGTCCTCTCCGTTGAGTAGCCCAAGAAAGCGGTAGACGAAACCCCTTCTGGCCTAAGCCCAAGTATAGTTTGTGTCGATCTCGAGAGCTGTGTTCAAATACTGTTCTGCCTCCATTAGAAAACTGTTTGCGTCTCTATCTATTCCTCTGGTTTTTTGTTCTATAGCCCACCAAATCTTGTTTTCACCCCGATGCGCCAAAGCCCAGGCATAATTAGGATTGCATTTAATTGCCTGGGCAAACTTTGTATCTGCATCTTTGTAAAACTTCGATTTACTAGGATTTAGGCGTTTAAAACTACCGCCTAAGTAAGAAAGAGTTGCACCCCAGTGAGCCCACGCCCACGCATAGGTGCTATCCGCTTCAGTTGCTTCTTTGAAATACTGTGCTGCTTTGTTAAGTATTTCACTGATGTTCTCCTCAATATACTCATCCTGATTGTACCTGGCCATCAGACGAAGATTTTCTCCTTCTCTGGCTTTGGATATAGCTTCTTTTCTTCCCATTGTGTGTCTCCTTGGGTATTAAGTGAATATTCAAAAAATTACTCACAAACTTGAGTTTAATTCTGCTTTTAGCTTGGTTCAGCAATTAACATAAAAAACTTCGGCGAGTTTCGCAGTTCCAACCACGCTATGTCGTGCCTTGCAAACTCGATCGCTTCATCCTCAAGTAAGATGGCTTCTTGAAGATAATTCAGCGCTTGCTCTGTCTTGCTTTCAAGGGCAGCTAAACCTCCTAGTCGATACAAAATTATACCTCGTGCTTCGGAATTTAGCAAACCTAGTAATGCGTTTCGAGCTGTATTGATATCTGGTTGAGCCTCGACTAATCCGTGCCAGCGAGTCTTGAATACAGCAATATTGTACAGAGCGAAACTATCGCCTGGGTTCTCCAATAATGCTTCCTCGCAACAATCGATCGCCTCAGCATATCGCCCACAATAACTGAGTAACATCCCGCGCTCGCTAAGCCGATCGTTAAACAGGGTTCGATCGAGGGCGATCGCTCTGTCAAAATCTATTAACGCATCTTCATACCGTCTCAGCATATCATTGATGCGAGCGCGATAGGCAATTGCCCAAGCATAGTCTGGCTTTAATTCAATAGAACGGCTGAAATCCGCTAAAGCTTTTTCGTAATAACGATGTCCCAGGAAGCGATAGGTTACGCCTCGGTGAGCGATCGCCCAAGCATAGTCAGATTTTAATTCAATTGCCCGATCGAAGTCAACTAGGGCTTCGGGATAGCGTTTCATCATGCGGTAGACTTCCCCTCGGCGGGCAATAGCCCAAACGTAAATGGGATTTTGTCCAACCGCTCGGCTCAAGTCAGCTAGCGCTTCCTCATACTGTTTAAGCAAGCGGTAGATGTCTCCCCGCTGGGCGATCGCTCTAATGTCGTTGGGATTGTATGCGATAGTTTCATTCAGGTTTGCGAGGATTTCTCGATAACTATTCAAGTTAACCCTCCTGATTAATTAAAGATTGAAAACGCGGATGTTCGCGCAACTCAAGCCAAGCTATGTCGCGGCGGGCTAATTCAAGTGGCTCATTGTCGTCTAACAAGATAGCTTCTTGGAGATAGTTCAATGCCCGATCCCAGTCACCCTCAAGAGCAGCTAAACCACCTAATCTGTAAACAACACCAGCGCGTTTTGATTGCTCTTTGACCGCTTGTAAAGCGTTTCGCGTTGTTTCTATCTCTGCTTGCGCCGCCGCCATACCCTTGAAGCGTGCTTTGACAACAGCAAGGGTATACAGAGTAATATAGTCGTTTGAGTTATCCTTTAATCCTTGTTCGCAACAAGAAATTACTTCAGCATATCGCCCCATATAACTGAGTAGCAATCCGCGCTCACCAGGCCAATGGGCAATGATAGTATCGTCAAGGGCGATCGCTCGATCGAAATCTACTAATGCTTCTTCATTACGCTCCATTCTAATATAAAGATTAATCCGGTAGACAAGCGCCCAAGGGTAATCAGGCTGCAATTCAATGGCTTGGTTAATATCAACAAGAGCATTCCTGTATTGCTTTAATTGGTAATAACACGATCCTCGGTGTGCAAGCGTCCAGGCGTGTTTGGGGTTAAGTGCGAGAGAAGGACTGAAATCAGCTATGGCTTGCTCGTAGCGTTTCATCAGCCGATAAGTTTCGCCCCGATGTGCGATCGCCCAAGCATAATTAGGCTCCAACTCGATCGATCGATTAAAATCATCTAGCGCCATTTCAAAATGTCCCGTTAGTCGATGAGTTTCACCTCGATGAGCTAGAGTCTTCCCATCCTCTGGGTTCTCTTCGATCGCTCGGTTGAGTTCGGCAGTTTTGCTATCGCGACAGCGTGCAGAAGCCATATCCCTCTCCATTACAGGGCTTTTTTGTCTCTAGTTTCAGAACAACTTGAAACGACATTAGCATATTTTTTTATTTTATCACACATATTTAATCAAACTAAATTTTTTATCTACCTAATCAAGAAATAATGTAGCTTTTGCTACATTATTTTGGCAAAGTACCTTAAGTTTCTTTAACAAAAGACATACCTAACCGCGCCATCATTTCACTGTCTATAGGTGCTGGTGCTTGAGGCGGAACATAAAGCGTCGAAACTGGAGTAAGATGAATCTCTGCCAGTTTGAACAGAGGAATAGGTTGGATAACTGGCTCGCAAACCGGATAATAAACCGCTGCTTCGTAAACAATTACTTCATGGTCAGAACTATAGTGCATTTCTAACACTTCAGTTAACACCTTTAGACCGCGTAATAGGCTTTCTTTTTGATAAAAACCCAAATTCCCAGTCATGGCAATTTGCCACAAAATTAAAGCACTGGTCGGGTCAAATTTCCGCCGCCGAATCAGAAAATCTGTAGCTTCAAAACTTTGACATCCATTGCGTCCAGGGTCAAGACCAAGGTCAGCAAACAAGCAATTTTCGGCTGAAATTCCCGGCAACATTTGCGCCCGAAACCCTTCGTGACGCGCCTGTTTAATTGCTTCATGGGTAGGGTAAGCAAAGACACCGGGATGACCGTAAAAAACCGCACAAACATTCAACCCCTGACGAACTTCAGCCAAAATGCGATCGACCATTTCTCGATAAGTTTCTCTACGCCGCTGATTGTTGGTATTGTAAGGTAAGGCTTCTGCGGTGGGATTGAGTGTCTGTAGCCATTTAGCAGTAACAGGATCGGCTACGGCGAACAGGGTAAACGCATCTAAATTAATTTGACAAAAACGTTAATTTGTGCATTTATAAATAACTCAAAAAACCTTCTTAA
>NZ_JAUBTO010000312.1:0-3609 GCF_036702495.1 Microcoleus sp. C2D2
GATTTTAAATCACCCTAACCTTCCCTCAGTCCTGTCTTATGGTACTATGGCTGCTTAAAAACTGTCCGAACTATTGATAGATGAGATGGAATTGGTAGAAGAAGTCAACAAAAAAGTGGGTATCAAAACCAAAGAAACAGTCAGCCCCGGACAAGTAATGAAAGCAATAATTTTGAACGGATTGGGGTTTTTGAGCGCCCCAATTTACCTATTCGACACATTTTTCGTAGTCCAAGCAACAGAACATTTAATCGGAGAAGGAGTGACCCCCGAACAATTAAATGATGACAGAATCGGGAGAGAATTAGACAAATACCATCAAGCTGGAACGACACAATTATTCACAGCGAGCGCCCTAAAAGCAGCAAAAAAAATTCAAGTAGAAATGAATAGCGTTCATCTAGACAGCAGTTCAATATCAGTAGAAGGAGCATACAAAACTTGTCAGGAAAAGAGTCAAGACATTGAAACAGACTCATCAGACCCAGCCGATGAAATGAAAGCCATAAAAATCGTTCACGGATACTAAGCCAGACAAAAGACCCGACCTCAAACAATTTATCATTGACACCATAGTTAGCGGTGATGGAGACGTACCATTGTATCTCAAAATAGATGACGGAAACGCCGATGACAAAAGTGTTTTTGTCGCCCGACTCAAAGAATTTAAAAACCCATGGACTTTCGACGGAATCTGTGTAGCAGACAGTGCCTTATACACAGCAGAAAATTTATCAGCAATGGCAGGAATGAAATGGATAACCAGAGTGCCATTAAGTATCAAATCAGCCCGAGAAAAAATCTCAGCTATCGAAGATAAAGACTGGGAATCAGCTCAAATAAAAGGCTACAAAATAGCAGCCATAACCAGCGAGTATGCCAACATAAAACAAAGATGGAGAGTAGTAGAAAGCGATATCAGAAAACAAGCAGCCTTCAAAAAAATAGCCCAGCAAGTAGAGAAACAATTAGAATCAGCTTCTTCCTCACTACGCAAGCTATTCAGACAAGAGTTTGCGTGTATAGCCGACGCAGAAATCGCGATAAAAAGATTATCAGATACCTGGAAGTATCACCAAATCACAGAAATTGAATGCCGAGAAAAACCCGTCAAAAAATCGACAAGCAAGCAGAAACTAGAGAACCAAACAAATCCAACAGTTGATCGAGTTACGGGTCAAATAGAAACCCGGTTATCAGTAATAGAAGCCGAACAAATCACAGCCGGGAGATTTATATTAGCCACCAACATCTTAGACACTCAAGAGGTGAGCGAGCGACAGATACTATCAGAATACAAAGCGCAGCAAAGTAACGAGAGAGGATTTAGATTTATCAAAGCTCCATTGTTTTTTACATCAAGCGTATTTGTGAAAAATCCCGAGCGAGTCGAAGCAATAGGAATGATAATGAGACTGTGCTTGTTAGTTTATACCCGAGCGCAAAGGAAATTGAGACAACACTTAGAAGCCACCAATGAGGGAGTCAGAAATCAGGTAAAGAAACTCACCAATAAACCGACAATGCGCTGGATATTTCAGATGTTTCAAGCGGTACATTTAGTGACGGTCAACGGAGATAAGCAAGTCAGTAATTTAACCCAAGACCGTCAAGATGTATTAACCCACATTCCGCACCCTCAACGGGCACATAGGCGGATGGAGGGGTAAAAGTGAATCATCCGAGACAAAGCGTGAGTAAAAAATACTCAATAATTTCGGTCACGCTCCCATCATGAGCCTTAAAAATTCCTGACAAGAGAAGTGAGGGCATGAGTTAAATCTGATATGAGTTAAAATTGCGAGGGGTAAAAACCCAGTTTATGAGGTATTCGTAACCTGAACGATCACGAAAATGCGTTAATTCAGATCGCAACCATAGCCAATCATCACCAAGAATAGTGTAAACTGGCGAAAACGATGAACGCTCAAATTAGGATTCAGCAGCCCATGCAGAAAGCATCTGAGATGAAAGTAGAAAACCTAGATCATCTGGGATTGATAGCTGGTCTAATTGATGAAATAGGAATTGTCCAAAAAATCAATGAATTAGTAGGCGAACAACCGGGCGAAATAGTCAGTCCCGGCCTGGTAGTCAAAGCCATGATTATCAATGGATTAGGGATGGTTTCCGCCCCATTATATTTATTTTCTAAATTTTTTTAAGGGAAAGCAATAGAACATTTACTTGGAGCAGGGATTCAAGAATCGCATCTCAATGATGACCGTTTGGGCCGAGTATTAGATAAATTATATTTGGCAGGAATTACGGAAATATTCACAACTATTGCGTTAGAAGCAGCTCAAAAATTTGAGATAAAAACCGACACAGCTCATTTAGATTCAAGCTCATTTCATCTACATGGCAAATATGAACAAGAATTGCCCTCAGTATCTTTTTCTAGCAGAGAAACAGATAGCAATCAGTTAGATAATTCATCAATCAACCATCAAACATCTCCCATACCAATTCAGATTACCTACGGCTACTCTCAAGGGCCAAGTCCCGACTTAAAACAGTTCATTTTAGACCTAATTTGTAGTGGAGATGGAGATGTACCACTATTTTTACGAGTAGCTTCAGGAAACGAATCAGATAATTCCATATTCGCCTCAATTTGTCAAGACTTTAAAAAACAATTAAATCTCGACAGTTTAATGGTAGCTGACAGTGCATTATATACCGCTCCCAATTTAGAAATGTTAACTAATTTAAGATGGTTAACTCGTGTACCACTCAGTCTGAAACAAGCGCAGCAACTGGTATCTCAATTAAATGAATCAGAATTTCACGGCTCTTCTGTGACGGGATATAGTTGGTCAGAACACAAAAGTAATTATGGTGGAATTACACAAAGATGGTTAGTAGTAGAGAGCAGTTTGCGTCGTGATGCTGACCAACGTAAATTAGAAAAAAACCTCAAAAAAGCTGAAGTTGAGGGTCAGAAAAAGTTGCGAGAGTTATCAAATATTGAATTTGCTTGTTCCGCGGATGCCTCAGCAGCAGCAAGTCGTTTATCCAAACAACTAAAGTATCATAATTTAACCCAAATTACCAGCAGGCAAACTACAGTAAAATCTGCTACTGATTCGACCATTTCTCATGACAACTCTAGCTCTAGCTTAATATTTAAAGTTGAAGCACAACTCGAACTAGATGCTAATGTGGTAGCCCGCAGAACCAAAGCTAGTGGCAGATTTATCTTAGCCACTAATGTACTGGATGTATCGCAATTAAACCCTGATGAAATGATTGTGAAATATAAGGAACAGCAGGCAGCAGAGAGAGGGTTTGGGTTTTTGAAAGACCCACTATTTTTTACGGATAGCGTGTTTCTGAAGTCGCCGGAAAGAATCGAGGCTTTAACTTTGGTAATGGGTTTGTGTTTGTTGGTTTATACTTTAGGTCAAAGATTACTCCGGCAAAACTTGCAACTCACTAATAAAACCTTAAAAAATCAGTTGGGTAAAGGAACCAATCGACCTACTTTACGCTGGATATTCCAAAGTTTTCAATCGATTTATGCTGTTTGTATTCAAGGACTTCAACAAGTTTCTAATTTGACATCCGAACGATTAGCCATCTTAAATTTGTTTCCAGTCACCTGTC
>NZ_JAUBTO010000313.1:0-3493 GCF_036702495.1 Microcoleus sp. C2D2
GGTTTCATCCTATTTTACCTTTTTTTGTCTACCCCCTTGACAATTTGCACTTTTTCTTAACTTGTCACAAATGGTTCGATGCCAACCCCTTCACTCGTTTTTGCGGCTGTCTGTCATAAATTTCGCTCTCAGTTGCATGACTGACTTTAATGTAAAAACTAAAAACCGTTCCTTTCCCCACAGAACTTTTGACCTTAATCTCGCCACCCATCAGCTTCACAAAAGAGTTACTGATTGGCAATCCCAAACCCGTTCCCGTTTGCGATTTTCTGCCAGCATCCGCTTGCACGAACGGCTTAAACAAACGGCTAACCTCATCAGGCGCAATGCCTGGGCCTGTATCCTTCACAGAGAACTGGAGAAAGAATTTGGATAACGGTTTTTTTGCCAGCAACTGAAGGCATTTTACAGTCAGCTTCACCCTACCCGTCTCAGCAAATTTAACAGCATTACCCAACAGATTAATCAAAACTTGGCGCAGCTTGCTTTCATCAGTTCGGACATATTGCGGTACATCATTCCGGAGTTCAAAAACAAGTTGCAATCCCGACGACTGAGCTTTGAGTTGGAACATCCCTTCTATGTCCGATAGCAAACTGTACAGGTCAAAAGTATTTGATTCGAGGGTAATTTGACCAGCTTCAATCTTAGACAGCGACAAAATATCGTTGATTAGTTTCAACAAATGCTCGCCGCTGCGATTGATAATATCTAAACTCGACTGCTGTTCCGGTGCAGTTTTTTTAGAGTTTACAAGGAGGTGGGCAAAGCCGATAATCGCATTCAGAGGCGTTCTCAATTCATGGCTCATATTAGCCAGAAAGGTACTTTTAGCGCGATTGGCACTTTCGGCGGCAATTAGAGCTTGTTTTAGTTCAATAGTTTTCTGTGCAACTTGCCGCTTTAAATCGCCCGAATATTTTGCTGAGGCATGAAAATTTAATAACATCAGCGATGTATAATAAATAAATGAGTGAATATGAATAGGTTTATGTTGCGGTAGAGATGTCAAATATTATACCTACTTGGTTCTTTTTATGTCGCTCATGATTTTTGGATTTGAATAATTTCTGACTAACTTAATTTATGTATTACTCAGACGAAATTACTGATTTAATGCGAAAACATCATCAGTCTTTATCTGAAAAAGACCAAAGAAAATATGCAGCGATAGAAGCCGTAAAACTTGGCTATGGTGGAATTATTTACATAGCCCGAGTTTTGGGAGTAGACAGGAATACAATAGCCAAGGGAATTAAGGAGTTAAAAAGTGAATCAGACACTACTTGTAATCAACAGAGAATTCGCCGACGTGGAGGAGTCAGAAAAACTAGGGAGTCTGAGATACCTGATTTAAATGAGCGTTTTTTAGAAGTCTTAAAAAACCACACAGCCGGAGATCCAATGTCGGAAAAAATTAAATGGACAAATCTTACCCAGCAACAAATAGTTGAAGGTCTGAAGGCTCAGGAAACAATAGTCAGTACAACAGTTGTTCAAAAACTGTTAAAAAAACATGGATATGTGAAACGCCAAGCTCAAAAAAAACAAACAACCGGAGTAACCAAGAATCGTAATGAACAATTTGAAAATCTTGCCATAATTACCGCAGAGTATGAGTTGCAGGGAAATCCGATTGTTAGTATGGACACGAAAAAGAAGGAATTTATTGGAAATCTATATCGAGCAGGAAGTCTATATACTACGGAAGCTATTACGACATTTGACCATGATTTTTGGAGTTTGGCTGAAGGAAAAGTAGTACCTCATGGAATTTATGATCTGCAACATAACCGAGGATATTTAAACCTGGGAATCAGTAAAGACACAAGTGAATTTGCTTGTGAATCGATAAAATTATGGTGGGTTAATTACGGAAAATTTATCTACCCTCAAGCCAATTCAACTTTGATAAAATGCGATGGCGGTGGCAGTAATAATTCCAATCATCATATCTTTAAATCGGATTTACAAAAATTAGTTGACGAGCTAGAAATAGAAATTAGAATCGCACACTATCCCCCCTATACATCGAAGTATAATCCGATTGAACATCGTTTGTTTCCTCACGTAACCAGAGCCTGTCAAGGAGTGATTTTTACCAGTCTTGAGTTAGTTAAAAAACTCATGGCAAAAACTCATACTAAAACCGGGCTTTCTGTGGTAGTAAATGTGAGCGATAAAATTTATGAAACTGGTCGAAAAGTAGCTAAGGGATTTAAAGAAACAATGAAAATTATTTTTGATGAATATCTACCAAAATGGAATTATCGTGCAGTTCCAACTATTTAGCAGACGCTAAAGTTATTAAATTTTCATTCCTAACCGCTTGCGAGATGCTTTTAACTGGCAATTCATGCGCAAGAAAGCACAGGCTAGGGCTTCGAGTTCGGCAACACCGCTACCTGAAACTGTTGAGTCGAAGTCGCCACCAGCTATCGCCTCTGTTGCTGAAATTAACCGCAGCAGCCGCTGTTCTATTCTTAGGGAAATGGACAGCAAAAGGCAGATAGAAAGAACCAAAGCCAGTAACACGAGCAAAATAGTGTTGCGGGTGTTGGCCTGAACTTTTTGGGTGAAGTCGGTTTCGGGTACAACTGCCACAATCAGCCAATTTAAGCCTTTCGGGTTTTTAAAAGGTCTGACTTGTAGCAAGTATAGTGAGTTGCTGGCAGTAAAGTTAAGATTTTGGCTGCTGTTAATAGCAGCGAGGCTGCCATAATGTTTAAGCAAATACTCTGTTGAAAGCTGGATTACTTTTTGTTGCAGAGCTTGGGCGCTTTCTCGCTGCCGTCCGTCAACAGAAATAGACGGTTTTGGTTCAGTTACCTCGTTCCGAGCCACTAAACGTCCCGAACGGTCTAAGATAAAAGCTTGACAGTTAGGGCTAATGAGGAAATCGTGCAAGTTGAATGTTGAGGTTGGGGTGGGAAAAGCAGGATTTGTTTTTTGTTGAGGCAATATTGTTTTTGGAGAGTCTGACCCATTTCTTTCCCCATTTGGTTTGATTGTGACTCCGGCTGTTTGACTTGGGGAAAGTTGGTTTACCGAACCAGTTGGAATTTGATTGTAAGTCCCTTCTCCTTTCCCAACCCCTTCTTTTAAGTAGTTGTCAAGGCGGTCCCAGATGCGGCTCGTTGCTTCGGACAATAGCTGTGCAACTAAGTAGTGAGTTGTCTGCCGCCCTGTTTGAAAAGAAAGCCATCCCGTTAGACATAGTAAAGTCGAAATCTGGAGAGCGTTGGGGACTGTAAGCACAACGCGCAGCGGGAGGACAGACTTTTTTTGAACAGAGCTTTTTGGGCGGAACATTGGTTGAAAAAAGGGAGTGGGGAGTGGGGAGTGGGGAAGAGAGGGAGAGGGGGAGAGAGGGAGAGGGGGAGAGAGGGAGAGGGGGAGAGAGGGAGAGGGGGAGAGAGCATTACTCACAAGTTAAGCTAAAAGCACTATTGTCAATGAGTAAAATTACTCATCTTTTACCTGTTGACCCAAT
>NZ_JAUBTO010000314.1:0-3477 GCF_036702495.1 Microcoleus sp. C2D2
CTTTATATTCTACCATGCTGTGCCTAGATTGTGAACCTTCTTTTTTGCTGTTACCCCGATTTATTGAGCGGATACCATTAAATGTTATATTAAGAAGTGTAAATAAATAGTAAAAAAAAACAACCAATGTTTAAAAATCAAGGAACCAGCCAACCCGAAGCGTCCCAAGAAAAAGTGAACGGCGACATCGCTTCGGCTTGGGGGGAAGAAGAACTGGAACTGGACGATGTGCAACTAGCCACGGTCGTGGGTGGTGGCGTAGTGGGTGATCTTTTGGGTAACAACGGGATTGGGATGGGAGTAAAGTTACCTATTATAGGGATAAAAGTAGATGCCGATGTGAGCGTGCGTTCGTCGTGGGATTTGGGAGATGGTATAGGGATAAAAGTAGATGCCGAGGTATAGGGATAAAAGTAGATGCCGATGTGAGCGTGCGTTCGTCGTGGGATGGGGATGAGGATGGGGATGAGAGGCATTTGCAACCGTAACTAAAAAAGTTAGAAAAGTCAAGGAAGAGATTGTCGAGCTGTTCCCCCGTCCCGTGTTCAGGTCTCAAATTCCCCCTCCCCCTAGACCTTTTCCGATATCTGGCACTGTGGGGTAGCCGTTAGCCAGCACAAACTTTTCGGCAACGAGAGAAATTGCTTCTGGGGGTGGGTCCCAAAAAGCCCAAGGTAGTGTCATCTGTCCGGCAGATTTCTTCCCCTTGGGCTGACTCACAACGGGCAGCAGTTTACTTCCCCAGTGGCTGCGCTTTCGCTTTTGAGACTTTGGTTGGGGTTTGTACCTCCGACAAAACCCTCGGTACTTGTGGGCGCATTCATCCAGAGTGCGCCCCAATGCTAAGAACGAAGGATGCCACTGGGTCAGCCCATCATCAGTGAGACGGTCGTAGATGCCATAATTACTGAAATTGTAGAAAAATCCCTGCCTCATCCCAGCCGACTTCGGGTTAGCGTGGATATACCGTAGAGTATTTAACGCCCTCTTGTGGTCTTTTTTATCAAACCCACTGCTGTAGTATCGCTTTTCCCAAAAATGCCCCGTGCGGTTGAGCATCCGGTTGAAGCACATGGCTGTGTACCAGTTCAACCAATGCATAATCTTGGGCAAATCTTCAGGTTCCACGGGTTCCAACAGGTAGTGGACGTGGTTAGACATAATGCAAAGTGCATACAGCTTGAACTTGAACTTACCAATCGCCTTATCAATAGCGTAGAGAAATACATTGCGGCACTCGGTTGAAGTCAGACGAAATTCCCGATTATTGCAACGAGTCGTGACGTGATAACAATATCCAGCTTCGAGTTGACGGGGTTGGCGGGGC
Organism: Microcoleus sp. C2D2; assembly: GCF_036702495.1. Classification (NCBI taxonomy): domain Bacteria; kingdom Bacillati; phylum Cyanobacteriota; class Cyanophyceae; order Oscillatoriales; family Microcoleaceae; genus Microcoleus; species Microcoleus sp. C2D2. The sequence goes on from NZ_JAUBTO010000314.1 coordinate 1,328, forward strand.
ATAATGTTATGGATGGCGCTAGTGAAGGATGGCGGCATGGCGGTACTGCCAAACTTTCTGTTGTGTGGGGGCGGGTTTATTGAGATTGTTAGTGGGAATTAGATATTATTGGTAAAACCCGCCCCTACAGATACTATCCGCGTTAATCCGCTTTAATCTGCGGTTAAACACCTGCAAATCTACTTACTCGCATAACCCGTGCTCACCAAAAACTCGCGCAACTTCCCAAAGAATTGAGTGCGATCGCGCCCTTGATAAACCCTCTCCAACAACTGCCAACCTTCCGCATCCTGGCCCATGACATACTTGCTAGCCATGAAGGCCGCCAACACCCCTTTCACCTCCCCACCTTCACTCACGCGCTTGTTAGATTCCAGCCAAAGCTCAGCAGAATGAGTGTATACTTCCACGGGATACTGCTTGGTAACATCTTGCATTTTTCCTTCGCGGTACTGCCAAACTTGCAGCGGGAAGCGAGAATCAGCATAATTTGTAAAAGCCTCAGAAAATCGCCCGTCCTCACTCTTGAACTCCGGGATATCATTTTTGCCAAAATCGACAATTTCGTAAGTTACATTGCCCCAGAAATGCTTGATATGAGTGTATTTTTTAGCCGCCGAGTCGTAGCGGTAAATAAACGAATAATTGCAGCAGCGGACGCCGCTGTTGATTGACACTAAATCTGCCAGCACTTCCGGTTCCTTGTCGCCGTCCAAATCGCGGATTCGCAGCGATAACAAACGCCCTTCAGATACTTCTTCGCTGGCTTTCTTGTCCGGATTGTCTGCTAGAGAACGAGTCGGAATCAGCACAGGTTCTTCTAACAAACTTTGACCGCTGCGGATAATTTTGATGCGGAGATTTTTAGCATTTTCTGCTTCTTTAACGAAAGAAACTTCCGCCCGAACTTTCCCCGATTCCGAGATTTCTGTTGTTCTCGGCGGGCCGATATCTGCGGGAACTTGGGCGATATATTCCGCAGGAACTAAGGCAGCTTGGCCGGGTTTGGCGATCGCCTGACAGAAAAAAGTTGCAACTTCGGCGCGAGTAGCAATGCGTGTAGGTTCTAGCTTTTTAACAGCCGGATAATTGACCACAAGTTGTTTTTCTGTGGCCGCAGCGATCGCATTTCTTGCGAGTTCGGGAATTTCCCGCGCATCTTCAAAAGTCGCATCCAAAATCTCAGCCGCAGACCCCGCCGGTGTATATTTCAAGCCGCTGCTTAAAGCAACCAAAACCTGCCAGCGGGTAACATTCAAAGTCGGGTTAAAGATACTGCCGCTGTAACCCGACATAAAACCCGTCTGATAAGCTTCTCGAATAGCTTTAAAACCCCAGTAATTTGTAGGAATATCTGCAAAGTCGATCGGATTGCGGACGGTTTTGGCATCGGGAAAAGCCATGCGAACCATCGCCGCAAACTCAGCGCGGCTGACTGGGCGATTCGGGCGAAAAGTGCCGTCTTCGTAGTAGCCGCTGATAATTTTTTTCTCTGCTAACTCCTCAATGCAAGCTTGCGCCCAATGGTTGTTAACATCCTTAAATTTGGCTTCAGCAAAGGCCGGCGCTACATTCAGGCCCGGAAACACTAAATTACCGATGATTATCGCCAAGGCTGCCAGTAAACCGATGATAGCTTGACGTTTGTGCGATCGTCGAACCATAGAACAGACTCCTCTATTTGCAAATTGGCGATCGAAAGTTTCGGAAAATTTACATAAGATCGGGTATATAGCGATCCTAAATCATTTGTGAATTTCTTACTCCCTCCCCGAACTCGCGGGGAGGGCTGGGGTGGGGTAAAAAATTACGACTATTTGCAAATTGGCGATCGAAAGTTTCGGAAAATTTACATAATATTAGGTATAGCGGTTCGATCGCGTGGTGAGGTATGCCCTATGCCCTATGCCCTATGCCCTATGCCCGTCACCCAGATAGTACCTCATGTTACTGAGAACCGCTATATATTAGCCCGATTTAATACCATTTCTTAAAAAATTAGCTGCGACCAGGGACACAGCATTGCCGTGTCCCTACTTTTTCCAGTTGGTATAATAGACCTCTTGCAAAAGTCCTTTTCATAAATTTATTGGACGGGCTCTTCGGCCCATCCCACAAGAAAAATAACTCTTGTGGGATGGGCCGAAGAG
>NZ_JAUBTO010000315.1:0-3421 GCF_036702495.1 Microcoleus sp. C2D2
GTAGAAGGAGGGGTCAAAAAAATGAAAATTGCGCGAATTATTTGTTGGCAAGCTTGATTCGACTTTACGCCCGACTTAGAAGCGCAGATTTGATATCATTCCGGCCTTACTGCCGGAATTGATATCAGCATAGATTTTTAGGTAACTTCTCAAAACTTTACAAAATTTGTCAAGCGAAAGACCGGGTTTTAAACCCAATTTTCTGATAACTCAAAACTCAAAACTCTTTTCTCCCTTTTCCCATGCCGTAGGTGAGAGCATAACAGCTAGTCAACAGCCACAGCCAAACAGCCGGATACCGGGGCTCCAACCAAGGCTGTACGCTGCGGGCGAAGCTGGGAAGCCATCCGAACAGCCAACTGGCCAAAGCCAGCAGAGTAAAACTCAAGTAACTCCCCAGCCAGCGCCAAATATCCCGCAAGGTGACAAAATCTAAAATCCACATCAGGAGAGAAGGGTTTTTTCCGGCTGCTTCTAGAGCCAGTCGATTGAAAGTTAGCCAGTCGGTTCTGTCTTTAATAAAAGTTTCGGCTACGGCGAGTTTCTGTGCTGCCAAAATACCGAAAAAGGTATTGAGAATTGAATTAATTCTTTGGGGTGGCAAACTACGATGAGTTGGAACCATCATGCCTTTAGAAAACAGCCAAGTTACTGAAACATTGCTCTGGTAAGCGCGAATTTTGTTTAAGTGATTTGCCGTCAACAAATTGTGCTTTAAAGCTGTATCCAAAAGGTCTGTTAAGCGGAAAAGATTGCGGACGAGGGAGCCGAAGCCGGTGAAAACGAGGGGAGATTGCAGGGATGCTGCGTCGCCGATCGAGATTAGGCGATCGATCGCCACGGCTCGATCGCTGCTGTTGGTGCTAAAATGCCCGGGAATATAACCGAAGGTCGGTTTTTTCCACACCAATTTATCGACATCGCAGCGGCGGTACTCCGGCAAAATTGCGAAAAAATCCTCGTACATTTCCAGCAAAGAACCGGGATTCTCGGGATGTACTTGGTGGTAGTGAAATAGATAAACTGTCAGTTCTGTGCCGGCGCCGGGAAATAACTCCCAAATGAGCTGGCGCCCCCGAGAAATGTCCCCGTGAGTGTAGAGCACATCCCCGTAATCGGAATCCCACACTCCCGGCTCAAATCCTCCGTCGATGACTGCTCCCACCGTCGGACAAACGCTGTCAAAAGCCCGCCCTTCGTTCAATTGCCAAGCGATGGGAGAAGCCGAACCCATTGCATCCACCAGCAGCCGTCCTAATGCAGTGCGATCGGCTTTTGTCGGCAAGTGGCGACCCTGAACTACTACTTTTTCCGCTTCAACATCGGCTCTGATAAACTCTGTTTCGTCCCAGATTTCCCCGCCAGCTTCTGTTAGCTTCACTCCCGCTAAATCCAGCAATTTCTCGCCGTCCAAAGCTACATTGAGTACCTTCGGTGTGTGCAGAACTGCCGCTTTAGCAACGGGCGGATTGTTAGCATCAAAAAACTTGTTGTAGCCATCTTTGTATTCTCGGGCAATCAAAGTTTCGATTTCCGCAGCAGTAAATAAACCCAAATCAATTAAGCTTTGAATTTCGTCCCGCGAAATATTCCACTCGCGATTCATCCGCCCGAAAGGCATTCGTTCCACTAGCAGCACTCGGTAGCCCAATCTCGCCATCACTGCGGCGTGAATCACTCCCAAGGCCCCGCCAATATAAATTAAGTCATAAAAAGTATCGCCAGAATCAGACACTGGAATTGTGCCGGATGCCTTCTCCCCTGTTGCAACTTCGGTCTTTTTGACCTCCGTTACATCTTGTACACTGCTCGTTGCCGAACTTCCTTCTTCGTGCAAAAACACTACTTGTTTTGGCTTTTGGGGATTGCGGGTGCCTTCGCGCCAGCGCTGCTCCCACCAGTAGACGCGCTGGAGGTCGTATTCGCCTTTGGGCATTTTTTGGAAGTATTTGACCGTCAGGGGGTAATAGGGGGCAAGAGCCTCAAAAATTGACTGTTTGGAGAACTCTATGACAGGGGGTTCGGAGTAGCGATCGGGAAACTTGTTTCTTACAGCAAGATTCAGAGCTTCCAGGAACTTTCTTTCTCCAGCGGGCGGCTCTTCTAGACGAAAGACTTTTAAATAAGTTGTGCGCTGCAGTGACCAGACAAAGGTGGAAAGTTCTGTCGATCGCCAATTTTGGTTTCCTGAATGGGTGTCAGCGAAGGCGGGTTTTGGATTGGCATTTTGAGTTCCAGACTTGAGAACCTCGTCTGTTGTGGCGGGTGAAAGCAGGCGAAAACCATCAGGAGTAATAATTTTTTCTCCTATTCCGGGATCGAATTCGTGCTGCAACCAAGTGCAGACGGCTGCTGTATCTGGTGTGGGGACTTCTAGATAAAGAATTTCTTGCATAATTAGACTCTTAATTCTGAATAAATGAATAAAGATGGGGGAGTTGACAAGGGAGCAAACTAAGTTATACTCCCGAATACTTATTTAGTTTTAAATAAGTTTACAGTGTTCTCAGATTTTTAGCTGATTCGCCGGAAGCCCCACAGCGGCTGAATATCTACTCCCTTCGGTATGCATTCCTATGAATTATCCCATTCCTACGAACCCTCAAGAAATGATTGCTTTGCGACAGCAGCCGCTGAATGAAGAATTGGTGGCGTCGGCGATCGCGGGTGTGATTCAAATAGCTCGATCGCGCTCTCAGTCTTTGGATGAGTTGAAGGCTGAGGTGCTCGCCGACGACAATCTGCTCGATTTTGCTCAGAGGCTCTGGCTGAGCGACATTGTGGCTCAAGCTTGGGACAATTGGCCTTAGACTACAGCGTGTCATCAATTAGATAAGCTAGAGGAAGCCATCCCAGAAGGAAACCAATCCCAGAACGATGACGCGACGTTATGCGCTGCGCGATGACCAGTGGGAAGGCATCAAAGACCTATTGCCGGGACGAGCGTTCCCGCTCTTGAGTCACTGCCGTCGTACAATCGGTTGTTCGTGGAAGCTGAGCAAGCCATTTGCCAAATCAAAGTCATGCAGCGATATCAGATCAGCACCGACATTGCAAGTTTTGGGTGTCTTTGCTGGCGATACAGTGGGCGATGTAGTTGGCTGTGGTGTTGGCTGTGGTGTTGGCTGTGCGATCGCCTGCAAGAGTTGGACTCAATAGAAGTAAGCTAACGATTATCATAATTGTGGTTAATCCACAAGTGGGCGATCGCAAAAAAGCAGAACCAGAAGTTCTGCTTAAAAGCTTTGTTTTCAGCAGAATTTTTTGTGTCATTTTCCTAGTTGGTTATTTTGCCATATCATCTACCCAAAAAAATGCTTTTCTGAAATCCATCGCGCCTATTGTCACCAAAGAACTGGGTCTGAAGCCCCGTCCTTATAGGACGGCTTTGATTCTCTTCATTTTCTGTTAATTGTATTGA
>NZ_JAUBTO010000316.1:0-3391 GCF_036702495.1 Microcoleus sp. C2D2
ACAACAAACTACATTGAGTTGTAGTCGGATTTAACTGTAGCATATTTTGGGTTCCAGTTAAGATGCGTTTACCCTGGAATTGTATAAAACATTTGATTGCGAGTAAAAACATTAGATTTGAGTTTGCCTAACTGCCAGACTCCCCCATTTGATACAATTCCAAAAACATCTTGCTCTGAGTTTTCATTCAGTCGCTGTGCCGCAATCATTTCCGCCAAACACTGCGCCCATCCATTTTCAAAGTTATCTTGTTTCGCTTCTACTAACAGAAAGTAAGGTTGTTCAAAAACAACTTTTCCTAATGAAGAACGTTTAGCTAAAATATATTCAGGAAATCCAGAAAGATATTGATCGTAGGTGAGAGATTGATGGCTCCACAAAACAAATCCGCTGTAATAGCGCTTCCAAACTTCTTTGATTATTGGATAAATTAAATTTTCGCAAATTGCAAATTCAGAATTGTCAACGACTCCCTCTCGCATTGTAAATTCCAAATCTTCTCGAAAATAGTCAGAGACATGAAACTCTGTTTCTACTATAAAATTAGATTCGGTGTAGGTTATTTGAAATTCTTTGAGGACTGAACCGACTGTTTTGTAAGCCCTGAAAGGCATAATCACTTACCAAGTTTAGGTGGCGTATTTTATTGAGCTGATTTTAGCATGGGGAAAGGGCGATCGGGAGCATGTCACTTTCGCAGTGAGCAATTATACTCATGCAGGTTTTACCTGATTACCAATTAAGCCGTTTAAGTAAGCACAACTCGGAGCTAATACTTGTCCCACATGTTCTGATTTCCAACTCGCTCCTGATATTTTAATTCGTCTGCCTATTTGCTTAATGCCTGATTCTACCGCTCAGCCAACCAATTGAACAGATGCCATCAAGAGAGAGAATTTCATAGTTGATAATCCTTTTTTTGTGCTTTTCTAAATATTTGCAAAAATTCACTGCTGATTTTTTCTTGAGCTTTGTAAATAGAGCTGCCGCACTCTCTACATTTCCTTTCCACAAGTATGCTTCTGCTTGCTTAAGTCGCTTAATTGAACCGCCTACTTTCTGAAGATTTTCGTTGAGATGGTACCAATCGAGAATTTCTCTTCTCTGGTGTTCACTACTGATTTCCTTAAATATATTCCATACTCCATCATCAATACTCCGGACAGTTTTTAAAGAGGGATACGATCGCTTTTGCAGCAGAGAAGTGAAAAAAGTGAGTGCAATCTGACCCCAAAATCAACAGAAAAAAAGGCACTCTTTTCGGTTAAGCTATAAAAACACACAAGCTCAACAGATTGCCTTATGAAAATCATTGAATCCATCTTACAACAAATGCCAGGGATTAGTCAACCCCAAAAGAAGTTTTTAATCACTTTATTCTCAACTATCTTGCTGGCTTATGGCAAGGTCAACTTCACCAATCTCAGTCGTTATAGTTGTTTGAGCGAAAAAACCTACCGTCGTCACTTTCTCAAAAGCTTTAATTTTCCACAATTTAATCAATATTTCCTCGAAGAAGCTTTAAATCCTGAACACACAGTCATTGCTGTTATTGATTGTTCTTTTTTAATAAAAAGTGGCAAAAAAACTGACGGCAAGGCTTATTTTTATAATGGTGTAGCTGGTAAATCGGAACAGGGATTGGAAATTTCTGTGATTTCTATTGTCGAAATTGAGACTCGTTTATCTGATAGCTTAAGCGTGCAACAAACTCCATCACGTCCTCAAATAAAGCCCGGGAAAAAACTGCCACAAAAACCGAAGAATAGCTGGTCAAAAAAATCTCGCAAAAAACCGGAGTCTCAAAGCTCAACGCCTGACATCACAAGAGTTGATGACTATGCAAAACATTTAAAGAATACTCGTTGTTCATTCCCAACTTCTGTACGTTATTTGGTGGCTGATGGCTATTACTATCGCTCTCAATTCTGGTCGGCTGTGCGGGAGTTGAATTTAGACTTTATTGGCAAGCTAAGAGTTGATGCTAACCTACGCTATCTCTATACAGGTGAACAAAATAAACTGGGAGCACCTCGCAAATATGATGGTAAGGTTGACTGCCAAGATCTGAGTCGTCTTAAGTTTGTTAAACAAATAAAACCGGGAGTTTCATTATATACATTAGTAGTCTGGAGTTGTTGTTTAAATTGCCAAATTAGCTTGGCTTGTATTTCTGAGGTTCAAGCCAATGGGAAAATCAAAAATACTTTATTATTTAGCACTGATATTCATCTACCACCTGAGCAAATTGTTGAATATTATCAGGCTCGTTTTCAAATCGAATTTATTTTTCGTGATCCTAAACAATTTACGGGATTGTCTGATTGTCAAGCTCGTCATTTACCACGGCTTGATTTTCATTTTAATGCCAGTCTTATTGCCTTAAATCTAGCCAAATATGAACTCTCTCGTTGTCATTCATCTGCCAAATCTTTTGTGTTTTCTATGGCTTCTTATAAACGTCTGGAATTCAATAAGCATCTACTTTCTACCTTTATTGATAAGTTAGATTTAGACCCGGATTTGATTTTAAATCACCCTAACCTTCCTTCAGTCTTGTCTTATGGTACTCTGGCTGCTTAAGAACTGTCCGAACTATTGATCGTGTCCATCACCTAAACAAGTTACAGGTTTGGTTAGTGGTTGTTTATTTGCCCAATCAATGATGATATCATTTTGATTAAAACTAGCCAATATACCAGCTGACGACACAATTGCTTTATAGTCTTTCCATTCAGATTTTTGTCCTTTATGTACCCGAGCGTCGTACTTTTCCACCATCTGCACTTAGCTCTGAAATATCTTCTGTTGATATCGGTTCACTAAAGTCTTGATAATGTACTAATATGAGTTGTGTTTTAGACGGAACAGTCACCCCCGTTAGATACTTAATATCTTGGGCGGCATGCTTATAAGCAACATTGGCACTCAGTCTTAAGCAACAGTTTTCTAAATGTGGACTCAACCTACTAGCACTACCACAGCCTAGTTTATCTGCTTGCTTTTGGGTGATACTTAAATTACCTAGGGTACTTTTTAAAGTCTTGACTCTTCCGGCTTTTGTACCGCTAGCTGAGCAGATAAAAAAAAGCCGATATGTGGTGTCACATGAGTCAAAACTTGGTCTCTGACTGCAAGTTCAATATCTTCTAATGTCTGCAAGGAATCAGGATTAGAATCATCATAAAGGATGGCAGAAATAGCATCTAGATGTATTTTAATTGCCTGTTGTTGTTCAGGTGTCATGATTATATATCAAGTGGGAAGAGATGATAATTATTCCCTATTATACTGATGAGCGGCAAAAAAGTCATGGCATTACTCACAAGTTAAGCTAAAAGCACTATTGTCAATGAGTAAAATTACTCATCTTTTACCTATTGACCCAATT
>NZ_JAUBTO010000317.1:0-3360 GCF_036702495.1 Microcoleus sp. C2D2
CATTTTAACTCCTACTTAGATTTACATCCCTCATTATATACGTTCGAGGATTTACAAATCATTTGCGATCGCTATAGTAGTTATTCTTAAAGAAAATATCTATAGTTCTGTAAACGCGATTAAAACAAAGATTTGAGTAGTGAATATATAAAGCATTTTGAGGGTTTTTACCTACTACTAAACTTTCACCATGTTTTTTTATAATGTTGCCGCCAACAATCATATCTTTACTATACACATGAATCAGTTCATCAATATCACCAAAGAGGTCATTACAAATACATATTTAATGAAGAACTTCAATTTCAAATACAGAGGGTGGTGCCTCTCCAAGCCTGAAGCCTCTCCCTCGTAAAGACTCAGCTTGCCTATCTTTAGAAAAGTTTGTAACAACTGCGCTAAGCTCTAAATTGTATTTATTAATTAAATGCTTTATTATTTTATGTACTTTTGAATGCAAATAGTTTTCTATTTTGATAATCTTCAGTTTACTCAAAAGTTCAGTGATATCATAGGACTCTGTAGACTCGTCAAAGATAACAAAAGGTTTTTCAACCAAAAAATTGGAAAACCCATATTTATTTATCATTTGCATTGCCTTGATAAAAGTCCCGCTTGGGATGCATAAGTCAATGATTGTATTTTCTGGTACGAGCTGTTCTTCATTAAGTAAACTATCAAAACTTTTGTATACCTTATAAGAACGAGCTATTATGTTTAGGCGTTGCTGATTCACGGTATGAATCAACTTTTCGCTTGATGTTACAAAACTCACCCTACTTGGCTTATAGCACTTGGGAAATCTTGAATTCATACCTGTATTCAGCAACGCCTATGTTTATTATAGTCATTTCAAATAAGTATGAGACACTAGACTGCACAATAAGCACGAATAATTTCATCAAGAGATGTGCCAGGAGACGCATACATTTTAGCTCTCTTTAATGCACTAAAATCATGCTCAATATCATTTAAGTCAGGAGAGTATTTTGGTAAAAATATTATCTGATGACCCGCCTCCTCAACCAATAGTCTAATGACCGTCTTACGATGAATGGGTGCATTATCCATAATTACAGCACTTTGCTTAACGATTAGGTACAATATTAGAGGTGGTAAGAAAGAGAAAAATGAAACCCTACTCCCTAGATATACGTCAAAAAATTATTAACACTTACGAAGCAGGTAATACCTCTATTCGGAAAGTAGCAGAAAGATTTCAAGTGAGTAAAAGTACGGTACAGGCGCTACTAAAACGAAAAAAAGAGACAGGAAGATTACTCCCTAGTCAGGCAAAGGGTGGTAAACCGAGCCTACTGTTTGGTCACGAACAACAGATTGAAGAGATGGTAGCCCAGTATCCAGATTACACACTCGCAGAATACTGTGAGTATTGGCACGAAAAAACAGGAGTAGGGTTGAGCGAGAGTGCCATGTGCCGATTCCTAAAAAAGCAGCAACTCACTTTGAAAAAAACACTACGGAGCAGTCAAGCCCATAAAGAAATTAATCAAAAGAAGCGAATAGAATATTGGGAAAAAAGCCGAGATGTCGAACCAGAAAATCTGATATTTTTGGATGAAATGGGCGTATTGCTGGGGATAATGAGACAAGGAGCTAGAAGTAAAAAGGGAGAAAGAAGCTACGATATCAAGCCATTTTATAGAGGAAGTAGGGTAACGGTGGTTGGAGCAATAAGCAATAAGAAGGTCATCGCCATGAAGACAATGGGAAAATCTATGAATGGAGAGGATTTCCAGAAATTTGTGCAAGAAGAACTGGTGCCTTCATTATGGAAAGGAGCGGTATTGGTGATGGATAATCTGAAGGCACACAAGGTAGAAGGTGTGGAAAAAATGATCGAAGCAGTGGGAGCAAAAGTAGTGTATTTATCACGCCAACTCACCTGAGTTTAACCCCATCGAACATTTATGGTGGGAATTAAAGGCATGGCTGAGGAGATTGGTACCTCGAAGTATACAGATTGTGGAAAAACTCTTGGAATTGGGAGTGAAATTATGTTCAAGTAAGCAAATCGAAAATTATTTTGCTCACTGCTGTTACTGTACCTCTTAGTCACGCAAAGTGCTGTAATATAGATGGACTTGTTAAATCTGGTAACAAATATAAAGATAACCATCCTTCAAATCCTTCTGCATTCAAACTACCCATAAAGAGCATTGGTGCAATTAAGTCCTTCTTTCCTTTTCTCCTTGCTGCTACTAAATTTTCTCTTTTTACCCGTTTTCCTGGTCTTTCACCATAGACTTTTTTTCCTCTCTTTGCCCAGGCACAAACACAACCTTCAAATTCCTCAAATCCTGATTCATCAATGAATACAATGCTTTTACTGCCATAAACTTTAATTAATTCTCTCAGATTTCTGTAGTATTTCATTCTTTCTTCTCTATTTCTTTCTTGATAGCGAAGTTTTTTTTTTTTGTGATTTTCAGTTTTTTTAAGGCATAGCAGATGGCACTCGGTCTGACGCCTGAAAGTTCTTGCTCTTTCTACTAATCTTGCGTCAGGATTTTTTTCAACATCTTTTTTGAGGGCTTCCCAATCTAGCTTTCGTTGACGGTGGTTGACCTGAGTTGGTCGAAGGTCTTCCCTATCTAACCATCTATAAATTGTTGCTCTTCCTACCTTAAATATGGCGGCCGCTTTCGTTATACTCCCTCCATTTTCCACATAATTGACTACTTTTTGTCTTAGGTCTAGACTGTCAGCCATTTTTTTCTAATTAACTATTTTTATCGATTTTATCATGATCTTACCTCTGTCTCACATTTATTTGAAATGACTATAACTTAAAAAAATCTGGTCCAAATGAACCAGTTGTATCTACAAAAAATATTCTATTTAAGTCTACCAATCCAATTCTATATAACTTGTAGTAGGAAGTGAAATGCAAAAACCCTGCTTTACCAGCACCAACAATTCTGGGGGGGTGACGACCCGCCCCAAACCCATAGTTAGTAAGGATTGAGCCAACTTGTGGTAAAAAAAGATAGGCAGCAGAGTTGTTACACGCTTGCCTATCCAAAAAAATAATGATACTAAGATTCTACCAGAGTCATTTACAAAAATACCTGACGCCATCTCAGTTTTTGGTGATGACAATTTTGCTATCCTTGATGCAATCAGAAAAACAAGTGAGATTAGAGAGGCTCTCCCTCCTCTTTTCCCTGTCTAATTACAGCCGAAAGTCGGCGACGTAAATTACAAAGGTTTTTAGATTTACCTCACTTAACGATTGAATTAATTTGGTTCCCATTAATTACTTATTGGTTGACAACTTATTGCCCTGTTGGTACTCGCTTATCAATTGCAATAGATCGCAGCCAATGGGGCTGTATT
>NZ_JAUBTO010000318.1:0-3324 GCF_036702495.1 Microcoleus sp. C2D2
CTCAAGCCCCCGCATTTATCCGTGGGGTCAATCTAAAATCTAAAATCTAAAATCTAAAATCGATTGACGCACCCTACTAATTTTGACACGCTTGCCTTAGTCCTAATAACATTTAAAATCAGATGATGGACCGCCCAAAAACTTGGCAACCAATGAATTTAGCCGCCATTCAGCAGCGGCTTGCTTGGCTGCAAACACAGCCGGATGGAATCATTTTTTGCAAAGATTCGGGAGTTCACTATGTTGTAGTCAGAAAAGACAAATACAAAATTAAGCTAGCTTTAGTAGAAAAACTTAATTTGCATACAGATTTACTGCAATCTGTTTTCGATCTCAACAATCCTTTACATCTAGTGTCTGAATATACTCAGGCGATGATGTTAGGTTTAGTGTGGCAAAGCCAACCTCAAAGCATCTACATTGCTGGTTTTGGCGGCGGCAGAATTCCGTTAGTTTTGCACCACTATTTGCCGGAAACTGTTATAGAATGTGCGGATGTCGATCCGATCGCGATCGAAGCAGCTACACAGTGTTTTGGGGTGCAGTTGGACGATCGGCTGACTGTGACAATTCAAGACGGCAGAGAGTATCTGGAACAGCAAAATCCCGATATGCAGTACGATATCATCATGACGGACGTTTTTTTTGGCAACGGCTACTTTCCGCACAGGCTGGCCACGAAAGAATTTTATCTACTCTGCGAAAAACGCTTGTCAAGTGAGGGAGTTGTGCTGGTAAATCTGCTGCAAAGAGATGAGTTTTATGCGGAAAAAATCAAGACTTTTCAAAGCGTGTTTTCTCAGGTGTGCGTCTGTCCGTGGAAGGACATTAATAGCGTTTTGATTGGTACTAACAGCGCTATTTTAGAGAAAGACGAGATTGTTGCTAGGGCAAAATATTTGCAAGATGGCTATCAATTTTCATTTCCATTAACAGACAGAGCACAGGAAGTAAAATTAGGTACAGAATTGGCGGAAGCTGTAGCTAATTTAGATGGAGCTCAAATTTTGCATGACGATGCGCCGCCTGTTGGTTATTTTGATTCTTGGTTGCTTTGATATTGATAGTAATATCTCGCTTTTATCGAAGTTTCGATCCCCCTAAATCCCCCTTAATAAGGGGGACTTTGAATGAATGCTCTTGTCTCCCCCTTGTGTTTTGGGGGGTTAGGGGCGATCGAGATGATGGTTGCTCACACAGAATATTGATGCTACTTTTTTCCCGAATTTTCAGCATCGATCGCCGATCGAGAAAAAATCTATAATTAATCCATATTCTAAAATCTATAATCAAATGGCGACACCAGTTGATTTTCCTAAATATCTGCAATCCCTGGTTGAGTCTTATAAAACACAACAGCATCTCTACACGCTGACGGATTTACAGGTGGAGGTGCGGGTGGAAAAGCCACCGGAGGATCGATCGCAACTTCCATCCTCAAAAAAGAAACTAGAAACGAAAATCGATCGGCTGGAAGTGCTGGCGGGACTCCGCAAGTACGTGCAGCAGGGAAAAGTGCTGCTGCTGGGCAAGCCAGGTTCGGGAAAATCGACGGTTTTGCAGCGTTTTCGGTGGGAATGGGCATCAGAAGCGCTCAAGGAGGGCGATCGACCGATTCCGGTGTTGGTGCAGTTGAGGAGCGATCGCTCGATTTTAGAAGCAATCTGTGCCGAATTTCGACAAGCAAAGCTGAGAGTTTGCCCCGAAGAGGTGGATGATTTGCTGCTGGATCGCAGGTTGCTGCTGTTGCTGGATGGGGTGAATGAGATGCCATCGCAACAAAGGCGGCAGGATTTGCAGCTATTCCACGACGACAACCCCGATACGCCGATGATTTTCACGACGCGGGATTTGGCGCTGGGCGGATCTTTGGGCATTGAGAAAAAGCTGGAGATGTGCGCGCTGACGCAACCGCAGATGCGGGAGTTTGTGCACAAGCATTTGCCGCAACATGGGGATTTGCTGCTGCGACAATTGGGCGATCGCCTGCGAGAGATTGCCGAAACGCCGTTACTACTGGAAATGATGTGTAAGGTGTTTAAAAATAGCGGGAAAATTCCCCAGAGTAAGGGCGAGTTGTTTCAGGAGTTCGATCGCCAGTATGAGGAGTTTAAGCGCGGTGCGTGGGTTTCGGATGGTTTTCGGCGGTTCAAGTCGGAGGTTTTGCAGCAGTTGGCTTTTGTGATGTTGCAGGGTGACTCGCAGCGCCCCACGGATGGTTGGGTGGCGATTTCTCGCGATCGGGCTGAGGGGATTTTGGAGTGCTGGTTGGGCGATCGGGGGGTGGTAGATGCGCCAACGAAGGCGAAGGAGTGGCTAGAGGATTTGCTGGAGCACCATCTGTTGCAGGTGGCGGCAAAACCGGAGGAAATTGAGTTTCATCACCAATTATTTCAGGAGTATTATGCGGCGCGGGCGTTGCTGAAACTGTTGGTTGAAAGGCATATTGATGCGATGGATGATGAACGGTTGCAGCATTTCTATTTGAATTATTTTAAATGGACGGAGCCTCTGGCGTTCATGCTGTCGTTGTTGCGGGATGAGGTGCAGGCGGTGCGGGTGGTGCGGCTGGCATTGGATGTGGATTTGAGGTTGGGGGCGCGGCTGGCGGGGGAGGTGCAGCGGGAGTTTCAGCAGCGCACGGTTGGGTTGGTGGATGGGTTGGATGTGCCGCGGTGGTTAAAGGTTGAGCTTTTGGGGGAAGCGCGATCGGATGAGGCGATTCCGGAATTACTTAAACTCGTTGAATATTCAGATTCTTCTGTGCGTAGGATGGCGGCAGATGCCCTAGGCAAAATTGGTGACGAAAAGGCGATTCCGGGATTACTTAAACTCGTTGAACATTCAGACTCTTCTGTGCGTAGTAGCGCGGCAGATGCCTTAGGCAAAATCGGTGACGAAAAGGCGATTCCGGGATTACTTAAACTCGTTGAAGATTCCGACTCTTCTGTGCGTAGGATGGCGGCAGATGCCTTAGGAAAAATCGGTGACGAAAAGGCGATTCCGGGATTACTTAAACTCGTTGAAGATTCCGACTTTTTTGTGCGTAGGATGGCGGCAAATGCCTTAGGCAAAATCGGTGACGAAAAGGCGATTCCGGGATTACTTAAACTCGTTGAACATTCCGACTATGATGTGCGTAAAATGGCGACAGATGCCTTAGGCAAAATCGGTGACGAAAAGGCGAGCCCGGGATTACTTAAACTCGTTGAAGATTCGGACTATTCTGTGCGTAGGAGCGCGGCAGATGCCTTAGGCAAAATCGGTGACGAAAAGGCGATTCCGGGATTACTTAAACTCGTTGAACATTCCGACTATGATGTG
>NZ_JAUBTO010000319.1:0-3296 GCF_036702495.1 Microcoleus sp. C2D2
ACAGGCATCTTGCCTGTATCCTCTTGTGGCACAGGCATCTTGCCTGTATCCTCTTGTGGCACAGGCATCTTGCCTGTATCCTCTTGTGGCACAGGCATCTTGCCTGTATCCTCTTGTGGCACAGGCATCTTGCCTGTATCCTCTTGTGGCACAGGCATCTTGCCTGTATCCTCTTGTGGCACAGGCATCTTGCCTGTATCCTCTTGTGGCACAGGCATCTTGCCTGTATCCTCTTGTGGCACAGGCATCTTGCCTGTGAGTGCTTGTGGCAGGGGCATCTTGCCTGTAACTTTTCCCAACAATCTCAATAAAACTTCTGCATAAAGATTGTTGCTTTCCCGATTAGTTTCTCTCACCAATTCCGCCAGCGGCGGCGATTCAACAGTCGCTAATTCTTGATTAAAATTGCGAGAAACAGATGCAACTAAAGCCTGTTTAACAGGAATTCCCTCAGTTGCCAGAACTTGCTGAAAATGCTGCAAAAAATTCTTAGCAGGGTTGACAACTGCTACATAAGCTGATTCAGATTCGGCACCAACTTTCAACTGTCCACTAACTCGGATTGCAGGTCGATCGAACTCCCTGCCAACTTCAATAAACTCGGATTCGTTTTGGGCGACGGTTACTGAATTGTTGTGAATTTGCCACTGATTTGCCAGCTTGGGTTCGGCAAAAGTAACTTTCAGAGGTTGCCCGAGAGCCTGCGGGGACAAGAGAAGTTCGATCGCGTTTTGATTAAAAATTAAACTGTTAATCGGCGCTCCGTAGCCTGCTTGCGCGTCTTCCCATTCCCAATTCGGATTGACTGCACTGCCTTGAAAATAGCTGTCATCGCCAATCAACTCGTTTACTCGATCGACTCCGCGGCCTTTCAACTGCTGCGCCAAGGATTGCAACTGAGCCTCAGTAATGCTCGGATCTCCCCTGCCGACAACGTACAAACTTCCATTTTCGCCGCTGTAAACCGATGTCTTAATCCGAAAATCTGCACCGAGTTTCTGCAAAGCAGCGGCTGTGGTTAGCAGCTTGACATTTGATGCTGGAATAAAATATTTTTGGGCGTCGCGGCTGTAGAGTGTAGCAGTAGAAGATAGAGGTTGAATTAAAATGCCCCAGCGCGATCGACTAAATTCGGGACGGTTGGCGATCGCATCTACTTGTGCCCCCAATTCCCCAGGGCAAATATCCCCAGCAACCGCCGGCGTTTGAGCAGCAACCGCCGACGGACGCCCCAGCACTAGCACTAACAAACTAAGCGCAATTTCTTTGATTCTCAAAGTGCAAGTTCCTTAACAATAACTATTCAAATTAAATGCGCGAGAGCTTGGAAGTTTCACTGAATCAAGTCAATACTAATAATAATAACGCCCATGAATTCTCGGATTGAACAGCGCCTCTACAGGTTTTCCCTCTTTGAGGTGCTCTTCCACAATCAACGGTACATCACTCGGTTTAACTCGACAATACCAAATGTTTTCTGGGGTAACTAGCACAGTCGGGCCAATGGTGCACTGTCCCAGACAACTACAGGCCTCCACTTTCACCCCTGCAAATTGTTGGGCTTCAAAAGCAGCTAGCACTGCTGCTGAACCATTTTTCAGGCAGGATTGATACTGGCAAACCAATACACAGCGCGCTTCTGGTTGGGAGTCTGGTTCTCGGGCTGGAGATTCTGGCATCGGTAAGGATTTATCCGCTCTTTAAGATATTTTAACAATCTTGTCCGGACGATCGCTCGCCGGAGTCCGGCAAACGGCAGAATTTTATAGTGCGATCGAAAAAAACAGCAAAATTCTGGCATTCAAACTTTTTCCTTCCTTCTACCTTCTAACGAATCCCTTCAGCAGAGCTGCCTTTCTTCAGTCTGTGCCGCCCTTTCCCTATATGATCGATTTAGAGCAACAACTCAATCAACCGCTAATCATGCCAAAAACAGTAGCCGATGTAATGAGCCGCGAGCCGATTTTGGCGCGACCCGAAATGCCCTTGAACGAAGCGATTAAAATTTTAGCCGATCGACGCATTAGCGGTCTTCCCGTCGTAGATGAGAATGACTTGTTGGTAGGAGTCATCTCCGAAACAGACTTGATGTGGCGGGAAACCGGCGTAACTCCGCCCGCTTATATCATGGTGCTCGACAGTGTGATTTATTTGGAAAATCCATCTCGTTACGAGCGAGAACTCCACAAGGCTTTAGGACAAACAGTAGGAGAAGCGATGAGTAAAGAGCCAATTACCATTGGCCCCGACAAATCTGTCCAAGAAGCAGCAAAACTGATGCACGACCGCAGCATCCACCGATTGCCGGTGGTTGATAGTGCAGGCAAAGTAATCGGCATCCTCACTAGGGGAGATATTATCCGATGGATGGCTGCCGAATCTTAAATTAACTGTTGCAGTTCCAGGACTGTATCAGAAAATGAGCCGTGAAGCGAAGCTATCCCGTAGGGAATCGCTCCTTAAATCTCGCTCGCTTTTGGCAATTACCAATTACCAAATCTAAAATCTAAAATCTAAAATCTAAAATCCGATGAGCATTACTCCTGAGTCCGTCGAACAATTGCTGAATTCCGAGGATTTTGGCGAAAGGCTGCGAGCAGTCAACCAACTGCGACAACTAGAACCCGCCATCGCCTATAAACTGATTCAAATTGCCATCAACGACAAAAACGTCCGGGTTCGCTACGCAGCAGTCAGCCAAGTATCAACCCTCGGCACGCAGAATCTGCCGAATGCTTTAGAGGTACTGCGAAACAGCCTGAACAACGACCCCGAACCCGACGTGCAAGCAGCAGCAGCCGATGCTTTGGGCGCATTGAAATTAACCGATGCTTTAGAAGATTTGCAGCAAGTTTATAGCACTACCTCTGAATGGCTGGTGCAACTGAGCATCGTCGCGGCTTTGGGAGAAATGGGAGATCCGAAAGCCTTTCCGATGTTAGAACATGCCCTCTCTTCTGAAAACGAATTGATCCAAACCATTGCGATCAGCGCATTAGGTGAATTGGGAGATAAACGCGCGCTGCCGCTGCTGCTTCCCTACGCTTCCAATGCAGATTGGCAGATCCGTTACAGAGTCGCCCAAGCTTTGGGGCGGTTGGGCGGTGCAGAAGCAGAGGCGGCTTTGGAAATTCTCGCCAAAGATCGGGTTGAGCAAGTTGCTCACGAGGCCTTAGCCGGAAAAGAGAATATTTTGAAGTTGTGAGTTTTGAGGTGTGAATTGTAAATTACCCAGCACTGACCTGAGTACAGGTACAGTGTGGGCTTTCAATAGCCCTGAAATGATCTTGCACATT
>NZ_JAUBTO010000320.1:0-3293 GCF_036702495.1 Microcoleus sp. C2D2
AAAACCTGTCCCCGACTGTTATAAGTCCACCGCGAAACATTGCCCAAAGCATCTTTCTCAGTTAACTTATTTCCCCGATTATCATAAGTCCACTCAGTCTTATACTTCACCTCAACAGGATTTCCAGCAGCATTTAACTCGCTAGTAATGACAGTTTCAGTCCAAACGTTGTTATCCGCATCGTAAGTCCTGTCAATCCTCTTTCCTAACGGGTCGATTTCAGTTAAAACGTTCCCGCGACTGTCGTAAACATAAGTCGTCTCTTTCTCAAAAACATCCTTAACTTTCTGAAGCGAATTATTAGGGTCGTAAATCAATTCCACCGCCGACCCATTCGCATCAACCATCTGCTTGAGGCGACCAGAATCGTCGTAGTCAGTCTTGACTCCGCTTCTTCCCAAGGGGTCTATAACTTCAGTTAAAAAGTGCGGTCTGTCTTCATCTTCGTACTTAAATTGAGTGGGATTATTCTCCCTATCCTTAACAGCAACTAAATCCCCTTTAGCGTCGTATTCGTACTTAACCTTTTTGCCATCCGGGTCAACAACGCTAACAATTCTCCCCTCCGCATCCCTCTCAAAAGTTACCGACTTACCAGTCGAACTCTTAATCCCCGCATCGCTAAAAGTCAACTTATTCCCATTCGCATCAGTCGCAGTCAATAAATCCCCAGATGCCGCATCAATCTCGTAAACCAATCCCTCTTTGGTAGTCAACACGTATATGCCCCCAAAAGCAGGATTTTCGGGATTGAAAGGCTGCCCGTTGACTCCGTAATACTCGCCGTTTGAGTTCCTGACTAAATTCGCATCCTTAACCGTCAAAGTCATCGTCGAACCCTTTTGAGACTCAAAAGCCGGCTTGTACATCTGAGCACCCGGCCCAGCCCCTCCTAAATACTGATTCAAATGATGCGATTGCGGCTTGAATGTAAACGTTTCCCGCTTTCCACCCGGTAAGGTAATAAATACTTTCGTTTTCGATTGAAAAGGAACCGTATTAATTCCCAACTCCTCATAAGTCGGGTCAGCTTTTAGCGAAGTCTTCAAATCAGTATCCCGGAATTCCATCCGCCAGCCGTAGCCAAAATCATCTGTTGCATTGGCATTCAAAGAATCGTAAGTCCGAGTCACGCTAATCGGAATTCCCGCCACCGGAACAGTTAAATCAGTAAACGACAACCGGAAATTCCCCAACTTCAAATCCCCTGCAACATTCACCGTCCTCTCAGTAGTCGAACCGTTGCCGTTAGCATCGAATGCAGTGAATTTGAGAGTATAAGCGCCGTTAGCCAAAACAGTCGGGTCAAATGCCGCAACCGTTCCGTTATTGACAGCGGTTGTTCCCCGATAAACCTCCTTAAACTCCCCGCCACCAACCGGGGCTACTTCCAAAGTATAGTAAGCCAAATTGCTGTCATTAATCGTGCCGGTGATGTTGACAGGCGCGCTAATTTCTGCATCATCTTCTAAACTGATATTGATAGTTGGCGCGCTGACATCGCTAGTATCAATTGCAGCCACAGTTTTCGTCGCAGTTCCCGCATTCCCTGCCGCATCTAGTGCTGTCGCAACTGCTGTAAAATTGCCGAAGTTATTTACCTTGACATTTGCTTGACCTTGTGCATCTAAAACAACAGGAGTGCCGTTAACAGTTAAGCCCAAAGATTCAACTTTCACGTTATCAACAGCATTCACAGTAAAGGTGATTGAATCTCCAACATTAGCTGTATTTTTGCTGGCAATAATATTGACTTTAGGGGCGGCTGTATCGGCAACCACGCTTAAATTGTAGGCGACAGTAACAGTCTTGCCAAAGGTATCGGCGATCGCAATTTGAACTGGTTTAGTCGTACCGACATCATCCGATTTAGGAACCCAACTAATACGGCCGAATTCATCAACAGTCATGCCCGAGGGAGACTGCAACAAAGAATAAGAAAGCAAATCGCCTTCGGCATCACTGGCTTTCAAATCGTAGCGGTAAGTAGCGCCCGTTGCTACAGATTGCTGGGCCGGTACGGTAGGAATAACTGGTGCCGAATTCGCCCTCTCCGTTAATGTAAAACCTTGGGCTGCCCCCAAACCACCAGCATCAACAGCGCCGACTGCAATTTGATGGTTTCCAGCAGTCGGATTGTCCCAAGTTAACAATCCAGTTGTGGCATTAATTGCCATCCCCGCCGGTGCTTTCAATAACTGATAAGTCAAACTGCCGCCGTCGGGGTCAGTTGCTTGCACCTGATAGCTGTACTGACTGCCCAAAGACGCAGCAAACACGGGTGTCGAGATTACAGTCGGAGACTGATTGATGGCAGCGGTTCCCACCTGCACCGCAAACCTTTGATTCCCCACCGCCCCCTGGGTGTCGGTTGCCAAAACTTCGACTTCGTGGGAACCTACAAAGTTAGCACCGGGAGTCCACTCGATCGCACCTGTGTTCTGGTCAATCTTCATACCCTCGGGCTTAGTGCCCAAACTGTAACGCAGGGCATCATTTTCCGGGTCTGTTCCCAGCGCTTGATATCTGTAAACTCCATTGACTGCTGCAACTGTCACCGGAGTGGAGACGATCGCAGGTGGTGTGTTAATCCCCGTAACCTTTAAACTGTATTCTTGGCCGGTATAAGAACCGAGGGCATCAGTTACCCGTACCGCAACGGTATGTTCCCCAATTTGGTCGGGAGTAGGCTGCCAACTCAAACCCCCGGTTTTAGCGTCAATTACCATACCTTTGGGAGCATTGTCAAGGCTCCACAGCAAGTAATCTCCGTCGGGGTCGGTTCCCGCTAGCTGGTAGCGGTAAACTTTCTCTAAGTTGGTAACGGTATCGGGTACCGAAGTAATGCTGGGAGCTCGGTTAGCGGTAGAATTCGAGACATTGACTCTCCAGGATTGAGTATCGGTTCCCCCCTGACCGTCGCTAACCGATACCGACACGGATTGCGGGCCGACTTGGGAAGCGCTCGGAGTCCAAGCCAGCAACCCCTCTGAATCAACGGTCATCCCAAGCGGCTTTTCAACCAAAGTAAAGGTTGTCGGGTTGCCGTCTGGGTCGGTTGCAGCGAGTTTGTAGAAATAACCGCTGCCGGTGCGGGCTGTGGTGCGGGGGGTGGAAGTAATCTCAGGGGGGCGGTTGGGAATCGCCTCGATTACCTGTAACGGGACGAACAGCTTGGATTCTGAGCCTTTGCCGTCGCTGGCTAGTACAGTGAAAGCTCTCGGTCCCAACTGCGCCGCTGTCGGCGTCCAAGTTACCAGTCCGGTAGTTGGGTTGATGGAGACGCCAGCAGG
>NZ_JAUBTO010000321.1:0-3251 GCF_036702495.1 Microcoleus sp. C2D2
ACAACAAACTACATTGAGTTGTAGTCGGATTTAACTGTAGCATATTTTGGGTTCCAGTTAAGATGCGTTTACCCTGCCCTTACTTTTACCGAATTGCTCGGAATCGAGAGGAAACAGCGAAAGATCGAGAAGTTGACCAATTGATTGAAGCAGTCAAGCTGTCTCGCTTCGACTACGCTCGAATGCTATCTCATTGGATTAATGAAGTGCTGCCGCCCGATTTAGATGAAATTGTATTTTGCGGGGGGACTTCTGAATATATGAAGCCAGAACTGCGAAATCAGTTTTCTCATTATTCGCTGTCTTGGCACGCAGGTATAACAGTGCCAAAAACACTCGATCCTGATGGTTTAGGTTGCCGCATAGCTGATGTTTACGGACTATTTTCTTACTTCAAATCTCAGTTTGAGGTACTGAGGCAAAGGTCTGTTGCGGCAACTTTTCAGAGGGCAGAAGATACAACTTCCACTTCAGGAGATGCTCCACTCCCTCCAACCGATCTACAGAGTGTAAAAGAATGTGCTGAACAATCTACCAAGCCAAAATCTGAACAACCTACTCACCCAAAATCTGAACAACCTACTCACCCAAAATCCGAGCAACCTACTAAATTAAAAGTTGAGCAATTTACTCACGCTAAATCCGAGCAATCTACTGAACAAAAATTTGAGGAATCTACTGCACAAAAGACTGAAGATATTACTGAACAAAAATTTGAAGAACCCGCTGAACAAAAATTTGAGGAACCTACTGAACAAAACACTGAAAATATTACTGAACAAAACAGTGAAGTTTGCGCTCAACAAAAGACTGATTCAAGTATCAAAGATAGCTGCTTAGATGATTCTAATAAATTGAGTGATGAGTCGTCGTCGAATACAGAACCTTCATTAGAGGAATCAGAAGCAAACTTAGATGCAGCTCTCTTATTGGGAGGGCCCTACCGAGGTGCTGGAAAGAAGGTGAGGAATTATGCCTAGAAAACGTTACAAGGAATTTTGCTTGCGCTGTCAAGTTTTGCCAGATTCCGAAGATGCTATCTTGCTATCTTACCTGCAAAATCATCCTTTTTTTAGTTTCCAGGAAACGATTTTACCTCTAATCAAAGCGCGGTGGCTGTTAGCAGCTTTACGCAATAGCGGTAGTCATTCTAGTACAGAGTTAGAGTATTTGAGGCGAGAAAGCATTAATTTTTTGCTCAGGCAGATAGATGAAGTTTGCCGAGATGCGGGATTTAACTGTACCGATTTAGGAGCAATTGCCCCTGGTATTTCTTCGGGTTTAATTCCTTTAGCTACTTTCCCTCACTTATCGAATCCAGGTGCATCTAGTGCTACGGAATTAACTGCCCCTGAGAGTTCAAATCCAGCAAGTTTGCCCGAAGAAAAAGAACCAGAGCAATTTGCGGGAGAAGTTGAGTTTGAAA
The DNA here is from genome assembly GCF_036702495.1 of Microcoleus sp. C2D2. Taxonomy (NCBI): domain Bacteria; kingdom Bacillati; phylum Cyanobacteriota; class Cyanophyceae; order Oscillatoriales; family Microcoleaceae; genus Microcoleus; species Microcoleus sp. C2D2. The sequence goes on from NZ_JAUBTO010000321.1 coordinate 1,427, forward strand.
ACAGCGCATTTAACTTAGCTGGTTTCGATCCGGCAATGGTCGGGCCTAGCTTTAGTTAAAAATTATTAAGTCTTGAATAGACATCGACATCCAGCAAGGAGGAATGAAATGACTAACATGATTCACTTGGTTGACGGCGAGAAAGGTGGCGTTGGCAAGTCGATGCTAACTCGGATTCTGGTTGAATTCAATCAGAAGTATGAACTGCTGTACACGTTAATTGATGGCGATTTTCAAAATCCTGACGTGCAGCAGCGCTATCCTGAACACAATGCAAAAATCGTAGCTTTAGTTGAAGATGAAGAGAAGTTTTTCGATATCGATATTATTTTTGAAACAGCAGTAGAAACTCCTGTGATTGTCAATTTACCAGCTCGGGTTTACGGCATTATCAACAAATGGATTGACGAAGCTAATTTAACTTCTCCAGATTTTAAAGAGCAGTCAGGAGTTGATGTATGCAAGTGGTTTATTTGCGGTGGCACGACGGACAGCATTGAAATGTTTATTGACTCTTTCAACTACTTTGAAGGTCAGCTCAATCACATTTTTGTCCGCAATTTTGGAGTTTGCAAAGATTGGTCGCACGTACAAAACCATAAGGAAATGAACAAGCTCATTAATAATTACCGAATTCCTGTCGTAGATTTGCCGGCTCTGAGTGCGAGAGAGCGCAAGTTTATTGATACGAAGCGATTGTCATTTTCTCAAGCAATGAAACACTCTGAATTTTTCTTGATTAGTCAGCAGCGATTGCATACTTTTCTGGAAGACTGTTTCCGTCTGATAGAAGATGTAGGTTTGTTTAACAACGCACCCAATCGCAATAAGAAAGAAGTCATCGCTCCCTATGAACGAAAAAAAGATGAGGAAATGCCACCAGAGAATAAACCACAAATTTAGGAACAGGTTGTCAACTTTATTGGACGGACAAAATGTGTGAGTTCAGACTAGAGACTGCGCGAGTCTGGACAGCATAAAGATTGGGATTTTGATTAAGTAGGAGGCTGAATGTCGGATCGACTTTTAGAAGAACTTTCCGAAGTTGACTGTGAAGAGTTTGGCGAGATATTGGAAACGCCAAGGGAAGAGGGCAGACTTAATAATACCAAAAAGAATTCCCTACAATCCGCTGAAAAATTGCAAAGTTTGTCCGATTCTCCAGATACAGTCCCAGAATATGCAGTAGAAGAAAAGTTGAAATCCGATGGGAGTAAGCTAAATGAAGAGGAGTTTTGGCAACTCATAGAAGATGATTCGAGGGAAAGAGAAGCTCTGAACCGAGATCCTCTATCTAGCCCTCCCATCTACGAGAGAGATACTGAGTCACTAATCAGCCAGGTACTCAAGGGCAAAGACTCCAAATTTCGCTCTCACGTCATTCAGACAGCTTACCGATACGGTCTCAATAAAAATGACCCACTTTTTATCGTATTGCTGGCGACAGGTCAACTAGAACTGCTGTTAGAAAAAAAACCGCAAGAGATTGACCAGTTTTTCAAGAATTGGCAATCTCAATGGCAAGGTGATTTGAAAGATTCTCAAGCTGTCATCTCTCAAGAATTGGAACAAGTTCGTCAGCTTACTGAAAATTGGGAAAAAGAAAGCAGGGAGTTTTTAGAACGGCAGGGAAAAGCGGCTGTTAAGGTGCAACATCGCCACATTTCCAACTCAGTTTACACTCTAGTGCGACAAGCAGCTTTAGAGAAAGTTGCTCACGATATTTGGTCGGTGATTTTTGGGAGCGGGGTCATTTGTGACAAGTTAAGAAAAAGTGCAAATTGTCAAGGGGGTAGACAAAAAAAGGTAAAATAGGATGAAACCT
>NZ_JAUBTO010000322.1:0-3156 GCF_036702495.1 Microcoleus sp. C2D2
CTAATGACTAATGACTAATGACTAATGACTAATGACTAATGACTAATGACTAATGACTAATGACTAATGACTGTTGATTCGATTTTACAATTCGATGCTAGCGGAGTTGATATGACGCGCTATTCTGCTGCCCATTTCGCACTGATTGGAAAGGATATCCAAGCTTGGGTAAATTTATTGGCTGAAGATTCGGCATGATTGTTCGATCGCCCAAATCTAAGTTTTCTACCCAAAATTTGAGTAGATTCTGAGCATAATTGCTGATTGACAAATGCTTCCCTAGCTTAAGCTGTTACCTTAGCAATGGGCACTGCCTGCGGATACAAATCGGTCGGCTCTGCCTCCAATTCCCATCACCAATGCCCAATTCCCAATTCCCCATGCCCAATTACTTTGATTTTTTCGGACTGTTCAAAGAGTTAAGATGATTGTTCATATCCTGCAAATATTTTGATATAATAGGATACTGTGAAGTTGCTAGCAGTGCATCTTTTTTCTGGCTGACAGTTGTTTGTAAGGGCAAAACGCGATAGTTCGTTTTATTGTTTTGAGTATAGCGGTGTACCCAAGTCGGAATGGTTTTGATGCTGGTAATTTCTGTAGTTTTTTCGGGAAATCTTTTGCGAATATTTACTTGCAAAATTACGCCTAAGTCTGTATAATTTTTAGTCTGACCGGAAATGAAGTTTCCCATTGAATAAATTGCTACAGCTTTGCGGGTTTTCCCATTTTTGCCGGGGAAAATAAAAATTTTGTAAGGTTGGACGACGTGGGGATGGCTGCCGAGAATGATGTCTGCACCAGCTTTTAATAGGTTTTCCACTAATTGTTTTTGTTGGGTGTTTGGCTGTCGCTGATATTCATTGCCAAAATGCAGGGAAATTGCGATAATATCTGCTCTTTGTTTGCGGGCTTTGGCAATGTCTTTGACTATCTTTTTTTCGTCTATTAGGGAAACTAAGTAATCTTTGCCTTTGGGTATGGGAATGCCGTTTGTGCCGTAGGTGTAGGCTAGCATGGCTAGGGAAATGTTGTTTTTGGTGCTGATTAAAGTACGATCGCCCGCAGCTTTCGATTCGGCTGTTCCTGTGTACGCAATTTTGCGATCGCTCAGATTGGCGATCGTCCTAATTACGCCTTTTTCTCCACGATCTAAGGCATGATTGTTCGCAGTTGTCAAGATATTAAATCCGGCTTTTTTAGCCGCATCCGCTAATTGAGCCGGTGCGTTAAATAGCGGATATCCCGTATATCCGCCCGCATCTTCCCCCGCTAAAGGTGTTTCGAGATTTCCGGTTACCCAATCGCCTGTTGATAGGATACTTTTAACTGGTGCGAAGAAACTGTCAAAATTGTATGTTTTCTTTTTTGCGTCGTAGCCCGATCGCGTTTGGGTACTGTGCATCATGATGTCGCCGACAGCAATTAGTGTTGCTTCTTCGATCTGAGACTTTGGTTCGGCCGGAACAGGGGCTGCAATTGGCGATCGACTTTCTGTAGGCTGTGTGTTGGTTTTTGGCGTTTGGATATTGCAGCCTGCGATCGAAAGCATAGCAATTAGCGAGAGCAACCGACGAAAATTCATGATTTTTGAGAGTAATTTGTCGGCTTATATGGTATCATGACCAAAACTTAAGTCAATAACATAAGTCTGTCATTGCAAACTGTAGTGAAGCAATCGCAGCATCTATTTTTCATTGGTTCTACGTAAGTCCTGATAAATAAATTAGTTGCCACTAAATAAATGACTAAAAAATATCTAATTATTGCCTTTATTGTTTTTGTATCAATTACGGGTATTGGTGTTTTGACTTACGCTCAAAGTTCGGGCGATTCTCTTCGGGATAGCTTCGTTTCACGACCTTTTGAATTTGCCTTGATTGGCGATTTGCCCTACAGTGCCGAACAGGAAGCAAAATTTCCGAATTTGATTGCAGATATCAATCGATCGCCCGCAGCGTTTGTTGTCCACTCCGGCGACATTAAAAACGGTTCTAGTGTCTGCGATGATGCAACTTTTGTCAGCCGCAAGCAGTTATTTGACAATTTTGAGATGCCGTTTATTCTTGCCTATGGCGATAATGAATGGACGGATTGCCACCGTTCAAAAAACGGCAGTTACGATCCAGTAGAAAGACTCGCTAAACTGCGAGAAATCTTCAGCCAGGGCAATCAAAGTTTGGGAAAGCGCACCTTAACTCTCACCCGTCAAAGCGAAAACCCGCAGTTTGCTAAATTCCGGGAAAATGTTCGCTGGATTTATCATGGCGTTGTGTTTTTCGCGATTAATATGCCCGGAAGCAACAACAATTTTGGCCGCACTCCCGAAGGAGATGCAGAATATGCCGATCGCAATTCAGCTAACTTAGCCTGGGTCAAAGAATCTTTTGCTTTAGCCAAACGCAGCAACAGCAAAGGAATTATGTTAGTTGCACAGGCCAATCCGGGATTTGAATTCGATCCGACGGACAAAAGAAGAAGTGGCTACAACGATTTTATCGCAACTCTGGAAACAGAAACAGCCAATTTCCCAGGGCAGGTTGTATTCGTCCACGGCGATACTCACTATTTCCGCATCGATAAACCTTTACCCTATTTTACCGATGAGACTCAATTACCGAGAATGCAAAATTTTACTAGAGTTGAAACTTTTGGTTCTCCTAACGTGCATTGGTTGCGGGCTTTTTATGACCCGGAAAATCCTAATTTGTTTGAGTTTAAGCAGCAGATTGTTCCGGAAAATTAGGCGAGGTAACACAAATTTTATGCAAAACAAATATTTTTTGAATTAACTGGTTTAACTGGTTCCCAGGCTCTTCCTGGGAACCGATGTCCAGAGGCTCTGCCTCGGCTGCTACAATGGAGGCAGAGCCTCCGGATATGCGTTACCAGGCTCTGCCTGGGAACGAGTATAATCATTTAGGATTGCTATAGCATCATTTTAATGCAAGATAAATATTTTTTTTGCTTGTACTGAAGATAGGTATAATTGAGGAATTTATTTATGACTATCGCAACTGAGCGCCTCACCATGGAAGAATTTCTGAAACTGCCAGAAACTAAACCGGCCAGCGAATACATTAGACCTCTTGCAAAAATCCTTTTCCTCAATTGATGGGACGGGCTCTTCGGCCCATCCCACAAGAAAAAATAACT
>NZ_JAUBTO010000323.1:0-3122 GCF_036702495.1 Microcoleus sp. C2D2
GCTATGTGCTTAGAGTATTACGGTGTAGGTTTTACAACTACGTTCAGCGGCAAGGTTAGAAAAAATAAAAATAGTCAACTTGAAGACGAACTTTATCAATATATGTCTGACAAGGGGCTAAACAAACACTACCCTGAAGATTTAGCGCGAGTAGTGCGCGATTATGGCATTAAAGATGATTTCACCGCTTACGGTACTTTTGACCGCTGCAAACAGCATTTAAGCAACGGCAACCCCTGTATAATTCACGGTTACTTTACTCAACCGGGTCACATTATCGTTTTAGTAGGGTACGACAGTACCGGGTTTATAGTTCACGACCCATACGGCGAATGGTTTAAGACAGGCTACCGCACCGATTTAAGCGGCGAATATTTACACTACAGCTACGATTTAATAGAGAAAACCTGTGCTTACGATGGTCAATTTTGGGTTCACTATCTGAGCAAATAAGTCTATTTTCTGGTTTAGCCGGCAACTGTAGCCGGCTATTTGTGGAAATGAAGACAAGAGGAAAGCTAGGCTCACACCATACACACGATGTGACTCTAGCTTTTTAGTTTCCGAGCCGGACGATCGGCTAACTAAAACTCAAGCAGTAGCTCATTTAGCTCCTGTCGAGTAGGCGGGAACTGTCCGCCCCGTTCGTGGTGAGTTAATAATCGTTTCCACGTTATCCCAGACTTTAGGTCGCCAAAATGTTTGGCGTAAGCGTAGATCCCTTTTTCTTGCGCCTCCGCAACCATCGCCAGTCTATCTTTAGAGGCGGTTCGCCGTTCTACTGCTTGGTAGTGTTGGGTCATCCTCGCGGGTTCGGACAATGGTTCGTAAGCTTTAGAAGCGATTGCGTCGAGCCACCGCAAAGTGCGATTTGTTTTATTAGTCGCTGGCATCCAACAAGCCAGCTTAAGCACAGCCCGGGGAGGGAGTAGGTAGTTAAGGTGAGGTTTCCCAATCCAGCACAGCCCCAGTACGGGTTCCGAGTGCTGCACAAACGTTTCTGGGCAAGCAAACAAACCATCCCCAGTGAGTTGCGCTTCAAAATTGCGTATAAGGCGATCGGTAGTTTTTGGCTCAACACCATATAGTGCGTCGCACTGTTCGGGCAGCAGCACGGGGGCTTGGTAATAGTGAAGCCACTGTACCGACTTAACGCCGATGTCGAGTGCGTCAAATGCTGCTGAGTGGGAAATACCGTCAAACACGGCATCCCGATACCAGCGAAGCGCCAGGGGGGCGTCCCACGAGTACGTTAAAAATTGCGAACGCGGGGTACTACAGGCGGACTGTTGTGACATAATAAAGGAGCCAAAAGTTGTTGTAGAACTGGAGGCAAAATGCACCCTGAAAACGTTAGCGCGTCGTAAGGGTGTTGTATTGTTACGACGATCGCACAACAACCCGCCTCACGTCAAGTCCTAAAATCAGCCATCTTTAGTTCTTTTTTAGAAATAGCCGCCCGTGTTAGGCGGCTAAGCTCAGAAATACACTTAAATACTCTCATTTATAAAGAATCACGTTTCGCTTCACTAACGGGATGGGCTTATTTAGGAGGGGTAACTTTAGTACAGCGCGGGCGAATTCGCAATCAGCAATAGGGCGGCGTTCATCTGGTATCACTTTTTGCCCCACTACGGTTATCTCTTTCGTCTGTTTTGTGTATTTGGTTGTAGAGATAGTTTCACTGCGGTTAAAGCCATCTTTGTCAGGTACAGCGTCAAATATCTTAAGTAGTGCTGTAAATAAATCAATACCATCTTGCTTGTTTCGCACGTAAGCGTACCCTTCAAGTCCTTGTAGCCGGGCTATCTGCCCGCTGTACGACAAGCATTCCTTACCTTTTTTCCAGACATATTTGGTATCACCAAAAATAGTTTTGATTTTGCCCGCCCACATTTTAATGTCAGCAGGTGTTACAAGTTTTGCAAGTTTTAAGGTGGCAATTTTTTCATCATCGGTATACCCCGCACACCGTATCTACTTAATTCCTACTTTTTTATCAGGGCTGACAAAGTGAAGCTCGATTAACGGAAATCCTTTTAGTGGTGGCTTACTGTTTTTGCCTGGCACATTCTCGGCGCTACCGCTTTGCTGATATCCAATAGCGTTAATGTGATGCACTAAGTCCCGGTCAGTACCCGACAGATTATAAAAGGTGTTCTCATCTTCTTTGTTGGGAAAATATTTAATCCACCTACCAATACCACTTTTGTTTTTTGGAGTAGTGTCAATAAATTTGGGTTTAGTCCAAATTTCTACTTCTTTTCCAGTTTTACTCACGGGTGGTTTAGAAAACTCTTCCCACCATTCGTCAAAGTCAATACCGCCCGTGGATAGCAAATCATTAATCGCAAAAAGTAGGGACGGTTCGTCAGCGTCGAGGGTTAGGCGCTTGGTAGCAGGTTTTTGAGGCATAAGACTACAGTCAAAATCACACTTTTATAAGTACAGGCTAGCACAAAAAAACTTGTGCTAACCTGTAGGGTTTCGATAAAAATTTTTTAGGTAAAACACTTAATTTTACTGGCTATAATCAAAATAATAAATTTGAAAGGAGTGTTTATGGGTAGATTAGCGTTTTTAATCGGTTACAGAGGACAAGACCCCAGCGAAGAAACTAAAGACGCAGCACTAGAAAATTTAGTGGGTACTTTTACTTGCACCTCTCGTGTTGCAGATTTTCTCGATATTGTTACCAAACAATATGTACCTTCGGGAGAAGCGAACAGGGACAGAAAAGGGTACACAAAATCTGTACTAAACGCAGCAGGTGTAGCCACAGATATTACGGTTCCCGCGGGCAAAATTAGCTATACACCGGACGCAAGTCCTCGTGCTAAAACGGTAACGCTAAAAACCGGGGCTAAAGCCAAAAAAACTAACAGGACTATTAGTTTAACTTTTCCCAGTGGTGTTACTGTTTCGCAAATTGGGGAAGCTTTAGCAGAATATATTCCTGATGGAAAAATTCAACGTACTTCGGCAGCGCCAAGTGCAACAGAAATTTACGCTCAATACACAATTAAGGGCGGTAGAACTTACCCCTTACCTTTGAAGGCGGATGCAGAAACATCTACTAATGTAGACGCACCTGATACTAAGGCTGAACAGGCTGCTGTATT
>NZ_JAUBTO010000324.1:0-3080 GCF_036702495.1 Microcoleus sp. C2D2
TCATTTTAACTCCTACTTAGATTTACATCCCTCATTATATACGTTCGAGGATTTACAAATCATTTGCGATCGCTATATAGCTTTAGAGTCAGAGCGTACTGAGTCTGCCAACAGTCTTCGTCTAACAGTTCTAAACCCACTTTCAAGTAGTTAAATGCTGATTGATAGGCTGCTGATGCTTTTGCTTTTTTACCGGCTTGTAGATTTAAATCGACTAACACATTCCGCTCTGTTTGTTGGTTGATTAGCGTCCGACCAAAGTTCAACTGGTTAACGACATCAAATAACTTGTGTTCAAGCTCTCTTGGATGTGTATTTTGTAGCAACAGTTGACCTACTTGCAGATGCACCAACTGTTTGTCCGCTTCAGAAATGAGTGAATAAACTGCTTGTTGGATGCGGTCATGGGCAAACTTGTACTCTAGTGCTACTCGATTTGAAAGACCTTCTACATCCAGTTCTACTAATTTGTAAGCATTGCTTAGGGGTAAGATAAAACCCTCTGAAATCGCTACCTGCAGGTGTACTGCTGTTTCTCGTAGTGGCTTTTCATAAACAATCGCCAACCTCTCCAAACTGAACTGATTCCCAATACAAGCCGCTAACTTCAAAACAGCTTGTGTCTGTGGCGGTAATTTTTGTACCTTAGCCACCATCAATTCCACTACGTTATCCGTTATCTGTTGCGCTTGTAATTGTCCTAAATCCCATTGCCAAGAACTTCGTTCATAATTAAAAATTACTAATGCTTCGGCATACAGAAACTTCAAACATTCCCCGATGAAAAAAGGATTACCACCTGTCTTGGTCAGCACCAATTCGGCTAAGGATATGGCAGTTGCTGGTTCGCAGTGAAAAATATCGTTAATTAAGTGGATGATGTGTGGCAAGGCTAAAGGCGACAGCAAAATCTGATTAACTCTTACTTTGGCCTTCCGGATCTCATCCAACGTCAACGTTAATGGATGAGCTGCATTAACTTCGTTATCCCGATAAGCTCCAATTAAAAATAGATATTTACTATCTGTCGCCGTCATTAACAAATCGATTAATTTCAATGAAGCTCCATCTGCCCATTGTAAATCGTCTAAGAAAAGCACCAATGGATGTTCTTGGCAGGTAAATACTTTAATAAAATTTTGAAAGACTAGGTTAAAGCGGTTCTTTGCTTCTGTTGGTGGTAGTTCAGGTACAGCAGGTTGCGAACCAACAATCAGTTCCACTTCAGGAATAACTTCAATTATTACCTGTGCATTGGAACCCAAAGCCACCAAAAGTTTTTCTCGCCAAGTGGCGATCTCTGCCTCATTTTCCATTAGCAGTTGTAGCACCAATGAGCGAAATGCCTGGATGAGAGAGGCGTAAGGAATGTTGCGTTGAAACTGGTCAAATTTACCGGAGATAAAGTAACCGCGCTGGCGAGTAATTGGCTTATAAACTTCCTGCACCAAAACTGACTTGCCAATACCGGAATACCCAGACACCAGCATCATTTCGCTAGTTCCCTGGCTGACGCGATCGAAAGCAGTTAACAATGTGTCTATTTCCCGTTCTCGCCCATACAGCTTTTGCGGAATTTGGAACTTGTCAGAAATATCCTGCTGACCTAGTGGGAAGGGGTCAATTTGTCCTTTAGCCTGCTATTGTTGCAGACATTCTTCTAAATCTGCTTTCACCCCATGCGCTGATTGGTAACGGTCTTCAGCGTTTTTAGACACCAACTTCAGCACGATCTCTGAGAGGACTGACGGAATGTCTGGTTTATGTTCGTCTGGTGGCGTTGGTTGCCTAGCAAGATGACAATGCACCAATTCCAGTGCATCTTGTGTAGGAAAGGGTAATTGACCAGTCAGTAACTCGTAAAATGTCACCCCTAGCGAGTAAAAATCTGTCCGATAATCGATAGCCCGATTCATTCGTCCAGTCTGTTCGGGCGAGATATAGGCCAGCGTTCCCTCTAACAAATTCGGATTGCGAAAGGTTGAGTTTTCTCGCGAAAGCGTTGTAGAGATGCCAAAGTCAATTAGTTTGACTTGCTTAGTGATCTGATTCCAAACAATATTCGATGGGTTAATATCGTTGTGGATAACGTGCTGCTGATGTACTTGACCTAAAATTTCAACAACCTGAATGGCAAGTGGGAGAAACTCAGCGAGAGCAAATGGTTTGTTCTGGATGACACAATTGAGAGATTCACCGCCAAAGTCTTCCAACACCATTATCCACTGATACAACTGGTTTTCTAAGCCATAGGCTTTTACCACTCCTTTTTGAGTGAAGGATTGTGTCGTCTCATACTCTGGCTTAAACCAAGCTATTCTTTCCGGTGAGGGACAGGTTGGTTTGAGAATTTTGAGTATGATTGATTGCGAATTTTCTATCCGATATCCACGATAGACAAAGGAGTTGGCACTTTCATACAGTTTTTCGGTGATTCGGTAGCCGGGAAAGGATGTCAACATTCATCTTAAGCTAATCTTCTTTTGAAGGCTCTGGTTCGGGTTCGGGGTCAGGATCGGGAAAAGGGTCTTCTGGGTTAGGATCGTTGCAAATTTCTGCCAATGGAATAAGATCCTCGGCAAAGAAAGCTGTAATTTTTATACTACTCTTGCTCTCAATTAACGCCTTGTCCATTTCAGATAATGCGAACCCATCTGTCACGGTTTTAGGCTGCTGAGCAAAGGCTATCTGCTGTTTGGGATTAATGGCGATATCGGTCAAAAAATTGAGTAGTTTGCTCATAGTTTATATCTTTCCTGACTATTTTAGAGTTAGTTCAACACGACACCTAAGAAAGTAAAGCTATTTTTATTTGCCAACCCTAGCCCACTCATCAGCTATACCCGCTAAGACTTGATCGATGTCCTCTTTTTTCAGCATCTCGTATCCTTCTTCGTGAGCGCGGAGTGCCAGCTTAGTGTACTGTCCAGCAGGAGACTCATCAAACCTATTGACTTGTATAAAACTCCCAGATGGAGGAAGAAACAGAAAACCAAGATCTAGCCATTTGTGACAAGTTAAGAAAAAGTGCAAATTGTCAAGGGGGTAGACAAAAAAAGGTAAAATAGGATGAAACCTTT
>NZ_JAUBTO010000325.1:0-3070 GCF_036702495.1 Microcoleus sp. C2D2
GAAAAAACTGAATTAATACCAACTTAATCATGATTAGTGAAGCCCGATTAGTTTGCAACTGATTTAGGATTGCTATATGTAACCCTTAGTTAGTTACCCACGAGTTACCTGTCAGTTACATAGAGCGGTAAGCAGAAGTGTTGAAAGTGAATAAATAAGTGATAAAAGTCGCCCTAAATATGTTAAATTTGGGCTAAAGATGAAAATATATCTGTTAACAATGATTGTAAATCACTTGACCAAGATTGTCAAAGATATCCTCAAAGGGCTACCCAAAAATGATTATCCAGTTTTGAATAGCCGTCTTTTTGTCGAGTGTTGGTTAGCTTATACATTGGATAATAGCTTAACGAGCATGCGTGATTTGTTTAAACGAATAAACCCTACAAGATTTGAGGTTGATATTTCAACCTTTTCCAAAGATAACACTCATCGAAGTCAAGAACCATTCCCAAAAATTTATGAGCAATTGAATCAATTAGTCCAAAAAGAAGCTCACAAAAAGTTGCATAATAAATACGCCATTTGTCCAATTGATTCAACAATTATTACATTAATAAGTAAATTATTATGGCTCCTAGGCTATCATCAAGTTAAACTTTTTAGTGCCCTCAATTTAGCGACAGGGAGTCCTGATAATCACCTCATTAACTTTGGACACGCTCATGATTATAATTTTGGTTCAAAAATGATGTCTAAGCTACCAGTAAACGCTGTGGGAGTAATGGAATTAGGATTTGCCGGGCTAAAATTTATTCAAGAATTAGTCCCAGAGCATAAATATTTTGTGTGGCGGGTTAAAAACAATTGGAAGTTAGAATTTCAGTCGGAGAGTAGGTTAACAAAAATTGGTTCATCAAGCGATGCTCAAGCTTAGAGAATGGTAAATTTTTGTGATGTAGAAACCAAAACAGAGTTTCGCTTAGTCACTAATTTACCGGATGATGGAGACGCTGCAGTTTCGGATGATGAAATTAGGGATATATATCGCTTAAGGTGGGGAGTAGAATTGTTCTGGAAGTTTTTAAAAATGCACCTAAAACTTGATAAATTGATTAGTAAAAGTGTGAATGGTATTACCATACAACTTTATGCTAGCTTAATTGCTTATCTAATTTTACAAGTGATATTTATTCCCGCACAATGGGGTAATAAACTATTAGATAAAGTTCGCTATCTTCAAGCTTGTATGTGTCAGAAAATTAGTTTTGTTCATTGGTTTGAGGAACTCATGTTTTGTTGAAATTTTTACCTGTTTAGCCTTACTCTATTTAAATATGTAAAGTTTTGTATCAGAATTCACCATTTCTGAGCGGTAAGTAACTTATACCAATTTCATAAATTTCTGCTACAGATAGCCCCTCTAATATGAATGGATATCCTGTCAAAGAAGCAATCACTTCGTTAGTTAGCTTTTTCAACTCTTTTTGCACCGCTTCTCTCAATTCTTCTATGCCATCAAATCTTAACCATTTCAATTGTTCCTTGATATACCCCCATAGCCTTTCTATTGGATTCACTTCCGGACTATAAGCCGGCTGAAACAATAAAATTACGTTTTCTGGTAGATTTAGATTCAATGAACTATGAAATCCTCCATTGTCTAGTTGGATGATATGCAAATCATCGGGATAAGCAGCGGCAAATAGCTCTAAAAATTTTTCAAAACACACGGCTCGTCTAGATGGGTGAATTCATAAAAGAATCCCTCTCCTGTTTGAGGCTCTACTATTCCATATAACCACAGATATATAAAGTCCCATTGCACTGCTCCGTGAGGCTTAATGCCTTTGCCAGTTAATTTCCTTCTTTGAATTGTGTGTAGCCCCATTCGACTTTCGTCTTGGCTCCAATAACGAATTTTATGCCACTGCTTTAAAAATCCCTCACTTTGACTCAGGCTGGCTTTTACTAAGGATGGCAGTTTTTTTTAATTCTGCTACTGCACCTTTTTTCTGTTTTTCGCTCACGGGACGTGGCACCTTTAATTTTCCTTTTAGCCGATACCTAGCCCACTGATGTATTGTCTGATATGATACTTTTACTTCACAACAGCTTGTCAACCATTGATGTACTTCTTTGTAGCTACTGAATCCTTCTGGTTCTTGTAATTCCTTTGATAATCTTTCTACCGTTTCTGAATTCATTATTCTCGGTCTTCCCGAACGGGGTTTCTGGAGTAATAATTCTTCTATTCCCCCTTTTCTGTAACTAGACAACCATCTTTGTATTGTGGTACGATGTTTCCCGGCGCCGCACAGCAGCAGACAATACGCTGTCTACCGTTTTGGTTTTAAGCCAATACAGAACTTGTAGTTTTTCGTGGCGCAAAACATCTTTTTCTTTCCTCATAAGAGTCGTCAGCTCTTCTATTGTTTCCAGAATTTCAATCCGAACCCACGACTGACATTTTTCTTCCTTATCTTTAAGAACTGGCTCACAAAAACCATACCTACTAATTGTAGCACTATTTTATGAAACTGGTATAATTAGTGAAGAAGATGCGGAAAAACTTCGAGATATTGCTCTGATTTGGTGGCCCGAATACTACCCAGAGCAACTGCAAGCTCTTCTAACACAAATGTATGCCTGGAAAGCGCCAGGAAATAAATACGAAACGGCTGTGATAGTTCAGTGGTTAGAGGGAGAGGATACGGAGGTTCGCGGTCGAATCAATCAATTGATCTCGCTCAAAAAGAACAATTAGACCATTGAGGAAACACCATGAAAACCGAAGCTTAACTCACAGTTGAACAACAATTCAAAGTCAAAGTTTATGCTAGTCAGGCTCTATCACTTTCTGCGAAAAAATCGCGCACATTTTACTTGTGGAAATGATGCACTATTCCCACGATTAAAGACAACGTAATCAAACATTTATGCTCATCAAAATGCTTAATTAATGCGATGCTAAGACAGCTTGTCAAATTTTACAATGTAGCGCTTGAACCCTGATTCGGTACAGACAACAAAACAAACTTTTAGAAGGTATTTAAGTAGTTAAGCAAAATTAATTACATAATTTTCTCCAAATTCTTTAAGTATTTTTTCCACACATGAAACAAGAGCT
>NZ_JAUBTO010000326.1:0-3043 GCF_036702495.1 Microcoleus sp. C2D2
ATTGGGTCAACAGGTAAAAGATGAGTAATTTTACTCATTGACAATAGTGCTTTTAGCTTAACTTGTGAGTAATGCTCCTGTGTAGACTTTCTCTGTGGTCATAGTGAAGAGAGTTTTTTGCTTAAATTCATCCCATGAAAGCTTTGGAGAATCACAAAAAGTGGCATTGAAGATAAAGGACATCAGCGCTCCCGAACTCAGTCCACCGACGAATTTCACGTCTTGAATATTTAAGCCTACCCCTGGTACACCCTCAACATTACCGAGCAGTAAGTCTAAAATTCCCGCTTCTTGGGCGAGATATGAAGCGGCTCCATTGAACAGAATCGCAGTTGACATTGTTTACATCCTTATTTACTGATTCTATTTCACCAAGCATCCACAACGCGAGCAACACTACCCTAAAGGACTTAGAGGATTATTGTTAAGGTTATTAACAAGCTGAAATAGATTGCTTCTACACGAAAAACCTTAGTTGATTAGCAGTCCGATTTCAATCCCAGTTAAGACAGTTAATAAAACGGTTAAATATTTTTTGAGAGACAGTTAAGATAGTTGTGTTGCAAAAACAGGAGCAGCAGGTGGTAAGGTCAGAGATTCTGTCGGTTCCCGTTGCTTTTAGCTACGCCGCTTTCATCGGTCGTGCAGGGTGGAAGTGTAGGGGTGCTAAACTAAAGCATTGAGTAGTCAGGGCAAACAGGGCGAACCGCGTCGCCAGCGTTATTTTGCAAGGTTTAGAAGCAGAGTAAGGTAACTCTGGGGCTTGCGGACAACTTCAGCTAGATATACAGCGTTTCCCGCTGTTATGAGGTACAATGACAGCAATTAGCTTTCCCAATTTCTTAAATGTTTAGGATTCGTTAAGTTAAGGGCAACTGCAATTATTAGATCAAGATGAAGTTGTTGGAACTGGTGATTTATCTGATGGCGCTCATGCCCACGAAACTGTTGGTTGGGTTGCATATGGCTTTTAACATAAGTTTCTAGTTAATTGCCAAATGATGTACAAACTTGACTTATAGCGGTTCTCAAAAAAGTGAGGTATGCCCTATGCCCTATGCCCTATGCCCTATGCCCTATGCCCATGAGTACCTCATATGAGAGCTCGAAAGGCTATAGCTTGTACATCGTTTGTTGGTAACAATGTGATACTAACGCGGTTCTTTAGGATTAAGTTGTAAGGACTGAAAATCCTCTTTAGCCTCAACCAAAGTGTCAAAAAATCGGTATTTTCTGGCCCTAGGCTTGGAACTGCTACAGCGAGGTCAGCATAACAGTATTTCCCCGTTTAGGACTAGAAACCGCTACAGCTACATCAGGATAGCCAGATTTTTTTTATACATTTCAGTCTCGACATTGCTGATTGTTATGGTGAATTGCCGGAAACCTTTGTCATAGGCTATTCATTGCTTTTCTCGCCTAGCGATCGCTGGTTGAACCTGTAACGTGTTCGACCGCACCGAATGACTAATTATCTTTCCAAATCAAAAAGTTTTATTAAACAAATATTTTTTAACTGTCTTAATTCTCCTTGTATTCTTTTCATGTGTGTGTTAAATTGCTTTCCATGTTTGTACTTATACGAGGAAAACCATGAAAGGTATCGTTAGAATTGCACAACGATGGGTGTCACTGTTTTTGGTACTGGTTGCAAGTAGCATGATGTTCTTGTCATCTCCGGCGTTTGCTGCTACCATAACAACTCTTAATCAAGAGAATTTTGAAACTGAAGTAGTAAATTCTGATAAACCTGTGGTTGTAATTTTGGCTTCAGAACAAGGATTTAACTATGATGGTCAAAACCGTGACTCCGTTCTAGAGGGACTAAAGTCAAAAGCCGAAAACTTTTACGGTAACAATTACAAGATTGTTGTTGGTAAAGCTGAAGAAAATCGAAGCATCTATCGCCCCTTACTACCAGTATTTCCACCTTTTCCTACAGTTTCTGTTTTTAAAAAGGGTGAACCTCTAGGGTCATTTGATATAACTAATCTAAATGACCCTAAAGACCAATTTGCAATTGTAAAAGACTATGCTGAAAGTAACTAATTTTTAGTTCCTTTGAGTCTTTGTGTAAGACTTAAAAACTCTGGAAGCACTGGGTGATTATTCATCGTCACAGTGCTTTTATCCGTTACTTACGCTCAATTCCTTGTTTTGCTTGTGAGGACTGGGAATCTTCTTGAGCCTCAACCAGGGTGTCAAAAAATCAGCACAAGCTGACCCTGGGCTTTTAACTGCTACGGCAAGGTCAGGATAATTCCATTTCCCGACCTAGGACTCGATACTGGTACGGCTCGGTCAGGATATTTAAAATATCCTGACCCTGGGCTTTTAACTGCTACAGCTTCATCAATATCTAATAGTTTCCCGCCTATTGTCACTGTACTCGAAATGGCAGTTTTCCTTTACTTTTTGCAATCTATGCCGTCGTTATCTCTATCAAATCCGTGGGGGTCTGCTTCTAGTACGCGAAAGCGTCTCTGTGAAATGTCGCTGCAATCTGGCATCAGGTGGGCACGCGGAATGCACACATCTGGATAAATCGGGTCGCAACTATTTTGTGGACTGGAGGCACGTTTTTGCGGGCGATGGGGTCTATAAGTCAAGAAAAATCAACCTAAACCAAGAAAATCAACGTAAATTAAGAAAATCAACCTAAACCAAGAAAATCAACGTAAATTAAGAAAATCAACCTAAACCAAGAAAAGTCAAACTAAACCAAACTAAAGCACGGTTTATTTACTGGTAAACCGAAAATAAACTAGCTCGCTCACGAGCTACCGCATCAAGCCTCACGCCCGCTTGCACCAGACCCGCGTCACGGATTTTAGATTTTGGATTTTGGATTTTGGATTGGGAATAATCTCGATCGCACCCAGTCCCAGATTTGCTGGGGAGTTGCGGGCAATCGGACTTAAAAGTAAAAATAAGTCAAAATAAGCGCCATTCCCTACCAACTACCGGGCATTTGTGACAAGTTAAGAAAAAGTGCAAATTGTCAAGGGGGTAGACAAAAAAAGGTAAAATAGGATGAAACCTT
>NZ_JAUBTO010000327.1:0-3005 GCF_036702495.1 Microcoleus sp. C2D2
TATCCGGATAGCACCCAGAATCTTGTGAATATTGGCCTTTGAACTACAAGGAAGCTGTCAGTCCTAGCATGATGTGTCGCGAACTACAAAAACCTAATTTGACGCGAAAAAAAAAGACCATATGCAGTAGTCAGTCTGGCCCTGAGAGAGTGCAAATTCCTCGGTGTAAATATTGGGAAAAGGTGAAAAAAGTTGACCGTAACAACCTAGTTTTTTAGGATAAAATTGGCGTTTTATTGGGGGTTAAAACTCAGCCGCGCACGTTGAAAATGTGGTAGTAGAGTCGAGGATTTAAAACCCTTTGATCGGGTTGCAAAATTTACAGTTGTCGGAGCAATCAGCAGAAAACAAGTAGTAGGAATAATGACGATAAATGGGTCAAGGGATGGTCAGGCTTTTGAAGTATTTATTCAAAACTTTTTAGTATCAAAATTAGGGGATGGTGCAGTCGTTGTTATGGATAATCTACGAGCTCATAAGTTGGCGGTGATTGAACCATTGATGCCAGCGGCTGGTGCCACTGTCCTGAATTGATCACCCTATTCTCCGGATTTTAATCCGAGAGAATTATGGTGGTCACAAGTGAAAGCTTTTTTACGTCAGTTCTGACTAACAACTACCAAGATAGTTGATGTTTTACTTGGCGTAGGGGCTTGAAGGAGTCAATACCAAGCACTTCAAAAACAGGTTTACAAGCTGCTGCTACTGTAATTCATAAACCTGGAATATGCTGTACGTACAGATTAGATGCAGTAGTAAGTACAGAGAAGCTCTTTTTTATTGCCATTCGTATGTGTGTTGCACACGAGAAAAGATAGATGTTAGACGTTCAAAATCGTACTTTTGGGGAGAGTTTGCTGGGGAGAAATCAGAGGGTACTCCTCTGAACATGGCATTAAGCTGTAGCGGAAAATCCTTTGACATCATTTTTTTCATCGCGTAGATTCGCTTTCCTCGATAAAGCTTCATAAACTCTTGAAAAATTGGAAAAAATTCGAGAAACGGCATTGGTTTAACATCCGGTTTAACTGCACAGAGTGAGGCAACAATTCTGCTCCAAGGCAGGGGGACAGGATGGTGGAGGTTCAGCTTATGCTGCATAAAATTATGCTGAAGGGCTGTCTCTACGATTTTTCTGGCAACGCTGGTAATCGGCGTGTAGTCAACATCAGCGTCAATTTCTGGTACAAGCTTTAGCTCCATGCAAATTTGTAAGAAGCTCTCAAAAGAATTTGTGGGATTGAAGCGATCGTAATCCAAAAATAAATATCCAATCTGATAAATTGTCCCAGGTAAGCCCCGATCCAGCATGAAGTGAACCATTTTTTCACTCACATATTTGCTTTGCGAGTATCCATTGAACATACCCAAGTCTTTATCGCCAGGTTCGTAGTATTTAAGTACCCTAATACCACAAGTTGAAACATGATGAAAAGCTTTTATCCGTTGACGAACTGCAAATCGCAGCAGCTCGCCAGTACCAAATACGTTAGTTTTATAACTAACTTCATAAGAAACTACAAAACTTGTATTTGCAGCGCAGTGAATGATGGTGTCAATTACATCAGCTAAATGACTGTAGTCGGACATAGTAAGGCCGAATTGTTCCTGATGGAGATCGCCTATTACAGGATGGAGCCGAGTCCACTCTTGCTCTGTGCAGGCGAGGTTGTAGTAAGCAAAATTGGCTGCGATCCGTTCCTTAGCCTGTTGGGGCTTTTCTGCACGTACAAGACAGTAAATCTCGGCATTGGTATGCGTTAGTAGTTCTCGAACTATATGAATACCGAGCGCTCCCGTCACTCCACTAACGAGAACGTAGTTCAGTTTCAGGGGGTCGGGGTTTGGAAGTACCTGGTTAATATCCACCTGCTCCAATGTACTGAGTTCCTTGTGCACTTCCTCTTGCATCAGCTGAGTCATGGCTTTCCTAAAAAAATTCGGTAAGTGGGAAACGACGCGGGCGGTCTCAACCGCCGTGCATCTTTTCATTATATGGGTTATGTAATATTGAAAACTTTTTAAAATGCCCCATTCGTTTAAGGATGGGGCCACGGAGTCTAAGCTACGAACTTCGACATCTTAAGCTGGGTCAAAGCTGTCGCTTGAGTTTCTGGCTCTTTGACTCGCGCCGGAATTGTTTCGCCCGCTCTGGGATTTAACTGCCTCGCCAGAAGTGTGGCGTGATACTGAAAATGCCCGCTTACGACTCTGTATCCACTGTTGTCTCGCCCCACCACGCCTGGGAATCGCAAAACCGCCGAGCGCCAAACTTAACTCACCAGCGATTTCGAGTTCGTTGCGATCGAAGTTCGAGGCGGGAATATCGGAGCTAATGCGTTTGAGGGCAACCAAGCACAGCATCAGTTTTTGGATGCTGCGATCGGTTCATCACTGTTCTTACTGGAAATCTGAACAGTCGAAACTTTCTTGACTGGTATTGGTTGCAGCCGCCCGCGTCCGTTATCCCCACGATTCGGCGGTTCATCGTTAGTCCCGATCGCGCTTGGTGCGGTTGGTGCAGTTTTAGTGGCTGCGGGTGCGATTGGTTCTGGGGCGATCGGAGTTTCTTCGGTTGTGTCGGTTTGGGCGATCGGCATTTCGACTTCGGCGACAGGTTTAGCAACTTTTTAGGTTATGGTCATTAATCCTATTAGTTGTTTTCTGCTGATTGCTCCGACAACTGTAACTTTTGCACCCCGATCAAAGGGTTTTTAATCCTCGACTCTACTACCACATTTTCCACGTGTACGGGTGAGTTTTAACCCCAATCAAACGCCCATTTTATCCCAAAAAACTAGGTTGTTACGGTCAACTTTTTTCACCTTTTCCCAATATTTACACCGAGGAATTTGCACTCTTTCAGGGGCAGACTGACTACTGCGTCTGGTCTTTTTTTTTTCGTCAAATTAGGTTTTTGTAGTTCGCGACACCTGATGCTAGGACTGACAGCTTCCTTGTAGTTCAAAGGCCTATATTCACAAAATTCAGGGTGCTATCCGGAT
>NZ_JAUBTO010000328.1:0-2945 GCF_036702495.1 Microcoleus sp. C2D2
GCTCTCGGTCCCAACTGCGCCGCTGTCGGCGTCCAAGTTACCAGTCCGGTAGTTGGGTTGATGGAGACGCCAGCAGGTGCGCCCGGTTTCAGCGCGTAAGTAATGGTGTCGCCGTCGGCATCGTTCGCTACGGCGCGATACTCGAACCGCTTGCCAATTTGAGGTTGCAAGTCCGACGGCGCGACAGAAGTGAAGACCGGAGGATTGTTGGGCGGTATCAGTTCCACCTCGATGTACTGCAAAGCCTGACCGCCTTTGCCGTCAGTTGCCCGCAAGGCGACATTGAACTTCACTTTTGAGGGTGCGGAGTCTCCCCGACCGAAAGCAATTAAGCGATCGCGCGTCGCCTGCAACTGGGTATAATACTCCTGGATCTGAGTCGCCGTCGGAGTCCAAACTACGCTGCCGTTGTTCGGATTTACGCTCATCCCTTGGGGGTTGAGAACCAAGCTATAAGTAAGCGAGTCGGCATCAGGGTCAGAAGCCAAAGCCCTGTAAACTAGGGATTCCCCAGCTTTCAACTTCGTTGTTGGCGGTACAGTCAGGAAAGTGGGGTCGGAGTTGGGCGCCTCTTGCGAACATTTGTACACGCCGAACAAGTGAGTAAAAGTTTCCCCCGCAGCGGTGACGGTATCTGTAAAAACCGACGTAGTGGGGCAGTATGGGCTCAAGGAGGTTGATGGATAGGGGCTCACGGTCGTTGCCCCAAAGAATCGAGATATCGAAGGTATACAGGACTGACGCAGGCACACGCCATATATTGTTTGTTAGCGTCTTATTCTTTATGCGGCAGACCGCAACCCTTCAACTTCTTTCCCCAAAAACCGTTCGTTGACGATTTCTCTGTAAGCCTCTAAATCTAGCTACCAATTGTCTAGAAGCTGGTATAAGTGTTGCAGTTTCTTGCCTTCTAATTCTCCTGCAACCTCGTACTGGAACCTTCCCGAAAACAATACTGCGGGAGTTGGATCAGCATCTTGCAGTTGCAACAAAGCTTCGGCAACGCTCAAGTTGAGTTCTCCTTGTTCCAGGGAGTAAACTAAATTAACGGCAGCTTTACCGGAGCTTTCCCAACATCAGACCAAGTGCCTCTCGATAATAAAGTGGAGGTAATGTACTCCGAGGCTGCGTTTTCCTCTCCCCCTTCAAAGGTGATAAAACTTCTGGGATTGATGCTCAATGTTTGATAGTTTGTGCGGAGCAAAACTTCAACGTATTTGCGGATGATAGCGGAAATTTTGGTGTCTTCTAAAGGTTTTGCGCTCAGAGATTCGATGAAGGTGATGGCGTTGGATTGGGCGACGATGTTGATGCCGTTGGTAAAGGCGACTTGAGAGATTTGAGGATCCAAAGTGGGGGCGGGCTAGTTCCCAATCAGGTGGAACGATGCTGCTGTATTTGAGGAAGTCAGAGTTGAGGAGGGTTGGGGAGTGGTTTCTGGCTGTCAGGGGGATTGCTAGTTCTTGAATGGTTACTGTAGGTGTCATGGCTGTTTGTAGAGCGATATTGTTAGAGTCGATAGGAGTGTTGCCACTCCTACCTCTCCTTCAAAACGGAACGTGAGACTTTCGCCTCATTCCGCTCCTTGATACCTTCACCTTTGTTATAGGTACAATTCAAAACGGATTGTCATCATAGTTCTTGTTGATAGAACCGTCTTTTTCCGTTTTTGTGTCGTGACAGTGTTTATGCACAAGTTGTAGATTTTTGTATTCATCCATTTCACCTAGGGAGGTTGGTTGGATATGGTCAACTTCCACAATGTCTGTAGGCGTAAAGTACAAACCACAGTGGGTGCATTTACCTTTTTGTGTCTTTAAAAGTGTTGCCACTCTTATTGGTGTTTCCGGGTATTCTCCGCGTCTTTTACTCCATTGAATCCAGTCACCATCATAGGGTGTTGAATTGCCTTTAACTTTTATATGCCTAATAATAGGCGTTTTTGAGTGCTTGGCTAACTCTAACCCTTCTTCTGTACTGAAACACCATTTTATATCGCCTACTGTTCGCCAGTATTTGTCTTTATTGATGTTACCTTTTCCCCGTCTTCTTGCCCAAGCTCTTAATTTGTCGTAAGTAAGATTATCTACCTTTGTGAAGGTTTCTTTACTTACTACTCTTGAGTAATAGTTTGACCATCCCCTGATGATTTGATTTAGTCTTTTGATTAAGGCATATTGGGGGGCGTGGCTGTGAGTATCTATTACTTCTTCAATTTTTGCAAGATGAGCTTTTATTTTTAGTTGGGACGGAGTGATTAATGTTTTAAAGCCAAGTAGTGTTCCATGTGAGTTCTTGGCACTTCGGTAGTTACCTACCTTATGTTGTTGTACATGAAATCCTAAAAACTCAAACCCAACATTTCCATTATAATCATTGAGGGTGTGGGTTAGTTTCGTTTTGCTTGGTTTCAATTCTAGACCCATGTCATTCAACCATTCTGCAATTATCTTCTGACAGGCTATTACTACTTCAATGTCTTTGTGCATGATTACAAAGTCATCGGCGTATCGGATTAAACTTAAGGATGTCCGCTTATCTTGTTTACTGATTCCTGGGTATTTCAGCGTTTCTGCGTATTGTTTAATCCGTTCTTCCATCCCGTGTAAGGCTATATTTGCCAACAGTGGGGAGATGACCCCACCTTGTGGTGTACCTTCTTTGGTTGGAAAAATTTCACCTTGGTCTAGTACCCCGCTTTTGAGCCAAGACTTAATTTGTTTTCGGAGTCTTGGATAGGTATTGATTTTGTCAAGTAACGCTTTGTGGTTGATGTGGTCAAAGCATTTGGCAATATCAGCGTCCAGCACATATTTGGCTTTATGTTTGATACTGTCAAAAATAGCTCCAATCGCATCGTGACACGATCTACCTGGTCTGTTAACCTAAGCCGGAGAGTCGCCTCCCCGGCTCGGCTCCAAAACCGTGCGTAAGAGTTTCCCCTT
>NZ_JAUBTO010000329.1:0-2937 GCF_036702495.1 Microcoleus sp. C2D2
AGTTTGCTTGCAAACAGTCAGGCCATCCAAGCCGCCACAGCATTTTCACAACAACTACCCTATCATCAACTAGACGATCTGCAAGTATGGGAAATTGTTCAGCACCAACGACGTGGTAGACCACGCAAAGATCAGGTGGGGCACAAACATTATCAAATATCTGCCACTCTCATCTCTAAACCTAAGGCTATTGAGGTGGAGATTCAACGGGCTGGCAAGTTTATCCTGGCAACTAATGTCTTGGATGAGCAAATTCTCAGCGATGAGTCTGTCCTCAAGGAATACAAGGCACAGCAATCCACCGAACGCGGTTTTCGGTTTCTCAAAGATCCGCTATTCTTTACTTCAAGTATCTTTCTGAACACTCCTCAACGAGTTGCAGCAATGGCAATGGTGATGGGTTTATGCTTATTGGTTTATAGTTTAGGTCAACGGGCACTGGGCCAAGCTCTGGAGACAGCCAATCAAACGGTTGATAATCAAGTTGGTAAACCTACCACGAAACCCACCCTGCGATGGATTTTTCAATGTTTTATGTCGATTCATTTGTTGACAGTTGAGAGCACCAAACACATTATATCAATTTCCTAAAGTCCTGCTACAGATAGAGCCTCTAAAAAAAATTCCCATCCAGTCAAAGAAGCAATAACTTCCAACGTCAACTTATTTAACTCTTTTTGCACTGCTGCTCTCAACTCTTCTATTTGGTCAAATCTCAACCATTTCAATTGTTCTTTTACGTAACCCCACAGTCTTTCTATGGGGTTTACTTCCGGACTGTATGCGGGTTGAAACAGTAAAATAACATTTTCGGGTATGCTGAGATTTAAAGAGTTATGAAATCCGACCTTATCTAATTGAATTATATGTAAATCCTCCGGATACTCACTGGCAAATAGCTCTAAAAACTTCTCGAAGCACACTGTATCTAAATGTGTAAATTCCTAAAAAAAGCTGGCTCCAGTTAGCGGTTCTACTGCCCCATAAAGCCACAAATAAGTAAAATCCCATTGCACCTTTCCTTGCGGCTTGATTCCGTAACCTGTTAACTTTCTTCTTTGAATTGTATGCAGCCCCATCCGACTTTCATCTTGACTCCAATATCGCACTTTTTTCCACTGCTTTAAAAAGCTCTCACTCGCTCCTCACACTGCTTTTAATTAGAGATGAGAGTTTTTTTTAAATTCTTCTACTACCCCGGGTTTCTGTTTTTCACTTACCGGACGCGGGACTTTTAATTTTCCTTTTAGCCGATATCTTGCCCATTGGTGTACTGTGCGATACGCCACTTTCACTTTACAGCAGCTTGTCAGCCATTGGTGTACTTCTTTGTAGCTACTGAATCCTTCGGGTTCTTGTAATTCCTTTGATAATCTCTCTACAGTTTCAGGATTCATTATTTAAGGTCGAACCGAACGAGGTTTCTGCAATAATAATTCTTCTATTCCCCCTTTTCTGTAACTAGACAACCATCTTTGTATTGTGGTACGATGTTTCCCGGCGTCGCACAGCAGCAGACAATACGCTGTCTACAGTTTGGGTTTTAAGCCAATACAGAACTTGTAGTTTTTCGTGGCGCAAAACATCTTTTTCTTTCCTTATAAGAGTCGTCAGCTCTTCTATTGTTTCCCGAATTTCAATCCGAACCCACGACTGACATTTTTCTTCCTTATATTTGGGAAATGGCTCACAAAAACCATATCTACTAATTGTAGCACTATTTTATGAAATTGGTATTACCAATCTCACGTCAGAGCGATTATGGATTCTCCAGTTTTTTGGTGCTCCTTGCCGTAAATATTATCTCCTTTCCTAATCTACCTGCGGAATGTGGGCACTAATTGCGCCAATGGCTGTGACGAACGCTCCTCGATAAAAGGGTTTGATTCCTCCTACTCTTGTCCCCAACGGAGAACGGGCAGGGCTTCTAGCCAAACCCAGCATCATCCCTGTTTCGTCTAAAAATACGCTTGTTCTGGGCCTCGATATTTCTGATTTTTTCCCAATACTCAACTCTTAATTTTTGTACTTTTTCTGTTCCCGCTTGGCTACTGTACCATGTTTTTTTTTTACGATTGAGTCCTAATTTTTGTACATAGCGACACAGAGCCGTCCGACTTACCCATTTTCCAGTCCGTTGCCCTAATAATTCACACAATTCGCTCTTTCGTAGCATCAGGATAGTCCGCTAAAGCATGCTCTCACTGCCGTTTCTGCATCAGTCAAAGGACTGAATCGGGGTTTACCCCTCTGCGCAAGGAAGTAGGTTTCCCTGAGTTGGTTGTTGCTTGACCAGTTTTTGAACTAGACTTTTAGTAACGCCAAACCGGGTGGCTACTTTTCTCGCTTGACCTCTTTTCTGCCAAGTGTGCTGTCACTATTTTTGAGCCCAGGTCTAGAGAATAGGATTTCATGAGGAGCTTTGACTATCAGATGCTTTTCACCTTAATTCTTAATTGTACCTCATAGCATCGGAAAGTGCTGTAAGACGCGATTTAATAAATACTCTAGCTCTTCAATTGATTTAAACAGTCGATTAGCAATATATTCTTTTGTCGAAGGTCATACCCATTCAATTAAGTTATAGTCCTAGGATATATTCGGGCAGGAATTCTCAATGAATATTAGGCATTTATGTTTCAATTTTTTTTAGGTACTCTTCTTTCTTAGGAAAACTGGCATGCTCAAGGATGATAACTATTTTCGCTTTTTACGCAGCAAAGTCTGATGCTTGATTACTTGCTTTTACCCATTCATAAATTAACTTTAAATATAAAATAAAAAATTTATAAAAATTACTTGAGTTGCCTTTATCTAGAAACTCTACAAACCTTTTATTGTCGGAATACCTTAGTCCTCCCGGGTGCATCTCACTTTGGCAAATACATCAAATTGAAAGTTGACCGTTGAGATAAGCACAGCGAAGAGCAAGGATAG
>NZ_JAUBTO010000330.1:0-2851 GCF_036702495.1 Microcoleus sp. C2D2
TAGGGGATATGCTTTTACCGCTGCACTTGCGGACTAGGACTTGGGATGACCCGCACCTAGATGTGTATTTAGTTGTTCTAACCGATTGGTTAGACTAACCGTCCCTGAATATCTCTATTCATTTGGGTTAAACGAATCGCACTCTGATAAGGTGATTGTAGTATTTGGCTCGTTTGTTAGTCCAGCACAGAATTCTGAAACGATCGAAATTTTGACTAAATTCTAGATCGATCGTTTTGACAGCATATTGTAGCAGCGTTTCTGATTTAACTTTGAATGCACCGTTTGACTTGTCTCCTTTTTTGTATTTAGAGTGTGGCAAAAATATGTCTGCTTTGCTATTGACAAAAGAGCGGCATTATGTTATGAAATCGAGCACAGGGCTTTCCCCTGCTTGCCTGACAACTTTGGTCAGTACAGCTTTATTGGTAATGCTGAAAGCAGGCGACTTTTTGTCTCCTACAGGATTGAGTTGAGCGGGGTCGCCCATTAAAATTAGCTTGCGGTGATTGAAGAATGTGCGTTCAAAATTGCGTTCTATCCATTTCCACAATTCGCTTCCAACCATCGAACATTCGTCGAGGAAGATGATATCGTAGAGGTGAAGGCTGCTGGAACTTGTCTGTGACAAGGCTTTTTCTTGTTCTTTTCTGACCATGCCCAATCCTAAAAGCTGGTGTATTGTCATAAAATCAACTCCGAAAATGCCTTGAGACGCTGCCATTTTTCTGAGGATGCCGACTGCTTTGTTAGTAGGTGCTGTGAGGGCAATGCGTTTGCTTTGACTCAAGAGTTCTTGGATAATTTGAAAGACTATTGTGGATTTTCCAGTTCCTGCGTAGCCGCACAGCAAGAAGAATGACTCGGTAGTGGTTAGAAAGGTTCTCAATTTGTCGAGGGCTTGCTGCTGTTGCGGTTTGAGCGTGAAGGGAAATTGTGTAACTTTTTGGGGTTGTTCTAGTAAGGCTTGAATCATTAGTTAGCGTCCATTACTAATTTGATCAACCTCTGATTAAGCGTTAGCTTGATGGCGGAGTCTTTCAAGAGTAGGTTTTTTAGATTCCGGGCAAGGAAGATTCCTAAGTCTTGTTAATAAAAATTTTAAGACAAATAGGAAATTTTTCTGTTTTTTGTTCCACCAAAAAAGCACCGTCCACACCCTACGAAGTGCTTGCTACTTCCCACTCATCTCGTAAATGGCGTCCTTTCTAAATCAAGTTCAGCAACTTTGGCGAGAGCTTCTAAACGCTTGTTTAATGTTTTATGTCGGGGACATTCTACAGCGTACTCGTATTTATAACCTGTATGTTGAAGTTCGGAAATTTGGCAATCAATTAAGTTGCTCAGGTGGCCGACTAGCTTTTTGACAGGTATTAGCCACGCTTTAGCTAACGCTTTAGTACGGAATCCTATCCAAGCTCTAAAGTAAAACCTGTCTTCGCTAATTTGATAAGCCACATTGGGCGATAATTTAACCAGGGGTTCGATGCGGGCAATACCCAAACCTTTGAGTTCTGTCAAGCTGTAACTTAGGAGTTCTCCGCTGTTCCACTGGATGTGAAATGGACGTGGCTCTTCAACGTTCAAGTGTTGGACTCTCCCCATTCGTTGAACTCCTTCTCGGTGCTGTAAAATGCAATCTCCCTCTCTAAATCCGTAGAAGCCTTGTTTCTTTGTTAGGTTTTCTAACTGCTGCTTCCAGGCTTCTTCCCAAGCTATGTCAAAGTCGAGAAGTTGGTAATTTTCTTCGCTCAATTGTTGAGCTATTTTTTCTTTCAACTGCTGTTTTTGGACTGGTATAACGAATTCTAAAAAGTGGTCGGGCACTTCAAGAGCTAAATGCGTCTTAGCTATGATTCTGATATCGGTAACAGATAAATAGCTGGCGGCTTTTAATTGTTGGGGTGTCGGTATATCTATGGTACAAATTGTCGGGTAGCCGGGAAACAAGTTGATGGGAAAGTGATACAATTGGTCGAGAGCAGAGATGAGAATGTGGTGTTCGGTCACGGATTCTACTTTGAAAGGAGTTGCATTGCCCAATTGTACCTGTTCGGAATTAGCGAGTACGATGGTTGTGCAAGTTGGAAGTTCTCCAGCAGTCTTTTTAGGGATAAACTGAGGAATGAGGGAGATTGTGAGGGCGCGGATTTCGTCGAGGTTATAAGTCCATGAAAATGAATCTTCGCCGGGACTTGCGTCCCAAGTAATTGTCACAGATTTTTCAGTTTTGTTGAGAGAAGTAACAATACCGTATTGGTTGCCTGTTTTTACGATATCGTTTAATTTGAAGGGATGTTCTTCAGCACGTGCATCCGCGAGAAAAGGAAAAATTACTGCAATCACTTCTTTAATTTGAGGGGAGTGCTGCCTTGCTGATTCAGGAAAGGTTTTGTGGGGGTTGATATTAGAGTTGTTAGCATTCATAAGGGTAAGAAGTGGTGAGCTCTTAACTTCTCCCGCTAGGGGTAGCTTTTAACTTAGAGCGTTTCTCAAGCAATGGTTCTTGCTTCTTGCATTGCCGGAAATGGCTTAGCTGTTGTTAGAGGGGAGACTCTGTTGCAATCGCCAACTATACTGGTATCAGTCAGCCCTAGGAGCGTACAGCTATCAACTTTAGGATTATTACTCATATAATTAGAGAAATCGATACAAAATGCGATGGCTCCTTTGCGTCAATTAAAACTTTAATAACAAGCTCTAGTTAGTAGAGTTTAACAAACCCGGTTTTGAGCATTTATCACTCCAGTTAACAGCCCCCAGTAGATAAAAAAGGCTCTACCGAACCTAGTATGTAAAAAAGTTAATAATTTTTATAAAAATTAACTATAGAATATAAAAATTAGGCGCT
>NZ_JAUBTO010000331.1:0-2832 GCF_036702495.1 Microcoleus sp. C2D2
GGATGCATATTTCATTGCCCCATCCTCTTTTCCCGGTCTACCGATTTTTCTTCCCCGTTGCGAAACATCGCAAACTTTGAAGACGCGGGTTTATGTCTCCATCGACGGACAGTGGGTCATTGAGCACTGAAATTATACTGCGACACCGTGTAAAGCCGTCCTTCTAGGACGGGGTTTCTACCCAATTTTTTTGATGAAATACAAATTGAGTTTCGCAGTGGCGTTGGTGAGAGTCCGCTCGGTTAAACTTACCCAAAACTACCCAAGTCTAGACTTAACTGGACAGAAGTAGTTTCGGCGTTAACTTCCTGTTTTACAGCGGTCTTAGAATGACTTCTAAGAGGTTTGTCCGCTCCGCAGGCAATCTCGGTAGAGCTTACCGTTTCTGACCGTTCAGGGATAAAAATATCCTCAAACCATCGGTCAATATTACGAGCCGCATTTAAGTCCCTATTTGCTTTGTAGCCACAGTCAGGACAGATATAAACGCGGTTTTTTAACGGCATTTTGTGACGATGATTACCACAGTTAGAGCAAATTTGAGAACTGGGAAAGAACCTATCCACTAGGATTAGTTTGCTTGGGAATCTCTCAGTTTTGTATTCTAACTGGCGTTTAAACTCGTACATTCCACAATCAGCAATTGCACCTGCTAATTTATGGTTTTTCAAGAATGCCTTGACGTGCAAATCCTCGATTTTAACTTCGCTGTGGTTTTTGGCGAGGTGGTGAGTTAGTTTGTGAATTGCGTCTTGGCGAATATTTGATATTTTGGCGTGAACTTTGGCAAGCTTTCTAACTGCTTTAGTCCGGTTCTTAGAGCCTTTAACACGCTTACTAACACGCCGTTGAGAGCGCTTTAGGCGTTTACTCATTCGTCGATAAGCTTTTGGGTTAGAGAACACTTTGCCGTCACTACAAACAGCCAATTCTTTGATGCCGATATCAACACCAACAGTAGGTCTATCACTTGATACAGCAGGTTTTTCAACTTCGTATTTAACAGCGATAAACCATCTGTCGGCTTGCCTACTAATCACGCAGTTATGCACCGCAGTAATTGGTAATGGCTCGGATAAACGCACCCATCCAATAGAAGGGAGCCGGATACGTTTACCATCATTTTGTATCTTGGGTGCTGCTTTACTGCCTTGTTCTAAATAGAAAGAATCGCGTTGACCTTTCTTTTTGAATCGTGGCTGCTGGGATATTTTTTTAAAACATCTGTCCCAAGCTTGGCGAACATCTGCAAGTGCTTTCTGTGGAACGTTTTTATTAGTTTCGTAGTACCACTGATTAGCAGGTTTGACCTCAGCAACTAATCGTTTATGCAAGTCAATTGCTGACGGTACTTTCTGCTTTTCATCAAGGCACTTTTGAATGATTGCGTTCGCCCAGTTGTAAGCGTGTCTCGCAACGCCAGAAGCTTTCCTAAATGCTGTGACTTGCTTATTATTTGGTAGTAGTTGAGTTTTAAAGCCCAGGAGCATCGGGTAGTTCCTCCTTCTCCCTAATATATGCCCATATCTCCCCAATAGTCAATAGTTGTACAGATTATTTTTGAGAATCGGTGACTGCTTTGGAGATACCATCTACCAGCTTTTTATTCTTGTGGCTACGAGCGCCATAGAGACGTGCTGAGAACACGGTAATCAGTTCTATCATGTCTGTGACTAACTCCTGCTCAAAGCTCAATTCAACCTCAGATTTGTTAACTATCACCACTTCAGTCTCAAACTCTTCGCACATAGCAAAAACTAACTCGGAACCGAACCTAAGCAACCTATCTTTGTGAGTCAGTACCAACCTACCCACATCGCCTTTCATGATGCGCTTAAGTAACTTCTGCAAGCCTTTTTTCTGATAGTTAAGTCCTGAACCTAAGTCAGATATAGTTTCGTACTGCCAACCATTTGCACTACTGAATTGCTCTAAAACTTGAATCTGCCTCGTTAAATCTTCTTTCTGATCGCTGCTACTGACGCGGGCATAGTTGATAGTTATGCGGTCATCTAGTTGTTTTAAATCTCGTGGCGTGATTCGCTTAATATCTGCAAGATAAAATCGCCTGTGCCCACTGGGACTACGCTCGTAACGAATCTTCCCCGCGTCAGCCCATCTACGAATTGTCTTAACCGATATTCCTAATTCTTTTGCCGCTTCACCAATGCTGATGGTCATTTGAGAATAATCGTCCATGAGGTTATACCTAATATGACTCCTCTCAATATATAGACGTTCCGCTAGTTTTGTCTAGTTATGGGTAGAAATTACTTAATAGTTCCTAGCCCTCTTTATCAATGTCGGCATACCTGCTCTCTGATTGGAGTGGTACACATAAATGCTCTTTCCATAGGAGCCGCATTTATGTGTAGGTGTCTTTTGGGAGCGCGTCAGTTTTGCCGATCGCGCATTCGATCTCGTCTCCGCCTCAAAGTTTGATAATCCTCGGGCAGGTCTTCAATTCGTTCTATGCCTAGTTCGGCCGCAATTGCCTTGAGTTCGATCAGGCTATAGTCGCCAGGAACTCCCGTCACGTCTAGGCGCATAGATCTTGCTAAGACTTTCAAGGACACTCCAAGTGCTTTAGAGACCAACGTAGCGCTATCTAATTTGGGACTGTATTTGCCGGCAACCCAAGAATTAATGGTCACTTCAGCAATGCCAGAATCCCTACTTAGCTGTCTTTGATTGGTACCGGATTGTTCGATCAGTCCTTTCAATGTGATTTCTGGGTCGTTGATGTCTGGATTCATAAGTAGTTAAGCAAAATTAATTACACAAACAAACATTATGCTACAATAAGACTATTGAGTTGTACAGAGAGATATT
>NZ_JAUBTO010000332.1:0-2798 GCF_036702495.1 Microcoleus sp. C2D2
CGGGGAAATAAGTTAACTGAGAAAGATGCTTTGGGCAATGTTTCGCGGTGGACTTATAACAGTCGGGGACAGGTTTTGACTGAAACCGACGCGCTGGGGAATACTGCGACTTATACTTATTCTCTTAGCGGCAATTTGCTGACGACTAAGGATGCAAAGGGCAATGTTAGTAAGTTTAGCTACGACATCAGAGGCAACACCCTCAGCATCACCGACGCTACCAACAACACCACCAACTTCGAATACAATGCAGCAGGCGACGTCACCAACTTAGAAGACTCATCCGGCAATAAAGCTACCTACATCTACGACAGCAACGGCAATATGCTGCGGGAAATAATGAAAGTAGCAACTCCCACTGGAGAGAAAGAATTAGTAACAGAATGGACTTACGACAAAGAAGGAAAAATTAAGTCAATTACCCAATCTGGCCGCACTACAACTTACGAATACGACAGCAATGGCCGCCAAAGCGCCAGCATCGATGGAAATCGCCGTACCGAGTACCGCTACAACTCTCAAGGTAAATTAGTTGAAACCATTTATCCTGATAATACTCCTAGCAACTCTGACAATTCCCGAAGCATTACTGTTTACGATAAAGGCGGCCGTCAAAGGGCTACTATCGACAGTAACGGACGAGTTACTCACTACAAATACGACGACGCGGGACGGCTGACTGAAACTATTTATCCCAACGAAACAGTCAATCAAGTACAGCAACTGCTGAACGCTATTTCTCCCGGTACTACTCCCCAATCTGTTGACTGGACGACTGTCGTTTATCCCGACATTACCCCGGCTTATTTAGCAAACAATTCTCGGACGAAAACTGAATACTACAAAAACGGGCAAGTCAAAGCCGAAATCGATGTTGATGGCAACCGTACCGAGTACGAATACGATGCAGCAGGCCGCGTTACCCTAACTCGTTTTGATGCCACCAATTACATCACCTATACCTACGATGCAGTTGGCAATCGCAAAACTGAAACCATCTTTGCTGGAGGAACTTCAACGACTACCGCTTACAACTCTCAAGGTTTGGTAACGGCAACTACCGACGCTAACGGCAAAACAACAGGGTTTGAGTACGATGCTAAAGGACAACTGAAAGCTGTTGTCGATGCCGCGCAAAAACGCATCGAATACGGCTACGATAATGCGGGCAATTTGATTAGCGTTAAGGATGCGTTGGGTCAAGTAACGACTTACGAATACGATGATAAAGGTCGCCGCGAAGCGATAATTCGACCCGACAAAAAGCGATCGACTGTTGCTTACAACGATGCGGAAAAAACCGTTACGATTACCGATTTCAATAACAAAACGGTTAAGTACACTTACAACGACGAAAACCAAGTTGTTAGCAAGCAGTATCAAAATGAAAGCGGCGCGACTGTTAGCGTTACTTACACTTCTAACGGATTCGAAGAAACTATTATTGACAGCCGTGGCGCGACTGTTTACAAGTACGACAGTTTGGGGCAGTTAATTTCTCGCAAAGACCCCGCAGACCCTTATCTTGCCAGTGGCAATTCGATCGAATACAAGTACGAAGGCGGGCAAGTTAGTGACGTTAAAACTCCGACTCGCACGACTACTTACACTTATGAAGAAGGTCGGTTAAAGACTATCAGCACGCCGGACATGGGGACGGTAACGTATGTCTATCACCCGGATGGAAACCTCTGGAAAACTTTCTATCCCAACAATTTACTTGAAACTCGAACTTACGATAATTTGGGACGGTTGGATGTGGTGAAAACTGCCAAAATTGACCCGATGACTCAGGTCGAAGATGAGGTGATTTCTAGTTTCGATTATGCAGTAGATGCTGTTGGCAATCGCAAGGAAGTAGTCGAACACAGCGGGCGGAAAGTTGAGTACAACTATGACGATTTGCATCGGTTGCTGGAAGAGAAGGTTACTAACGATCCGAATGGGAACAATCGGGTTGTCAGTTACACTTACGATGCTGTTGGCAATCGTTTGACTAAGACTGATTCTGTGAGTGGGGTAACTACTTATACTTACAACAATTTGAATCAGCTCGATTTCTTGAGTGCGCCGGGAGTGGTTACCGATTACACTTACGATGACAGTGGGAATTTGGTGTCTGAGGTAACGGGCAGCAATTCTACTGTTTATCGGTGGGAGAACGATGGCGAGAATCGGTTGATGGGAGTGACAGTTACTGAGGGTGGAGTTACTCGGAATGTTGCTTATCAATATAACGCTCAGGGGATTCGAGTTGGCAAGGTTGTTGATGGGGTAGAGACTCGTTATTTGATTGATGATGAGTTGCAGCCTTATTCTCAGGTTTTGGAAGAGTGTGATGCTGCGGGGAATCCAAAGAATTCTTATGTTTACGGGTACGATTTGGTTGGGAAGTTACAGGGAAGTCAGCCGTCGTTTTATCACGCTGATGGGTTGGGTTCGACTCGGTTGGCGACTAATAATTTGGGGGCAGTTACTGATAGTTATGCTTATGATGCTTACGGCAATTTAATTGCTGCGACGGGTGTTTCTAGTAATGCTTATTTGTTTGCTGGAGAACAGCGGGATAGTGAGACTGGGTTGGATTATTTAAGGGCGAGGTATTATGACCCGTTGGTGGGGAGGTTTGTTTCGGCTGATGCTTATGAGGGTACGCTGAATGACCCGATGAGTTTGCAC
Source organism: Microcoleus sp. C2D2 (assembly GCF_036702495.1). Classification (NCBI taxonomy): domain Bacteria; kingdom Bacillati; phylum Cyanobacteriota; class Cyanophyceae; order Oscillatoriales; family Microcoleaceae; genus Microcoleus; species Microcoleus sp. C2D2. Next base: position 2,680 of record NZ_JAUBTO010000332.1, read on the forward strand.
GATTATCAGTACGCTCATGCTAATCCGGTGGTTAATACTGACCCTAGGGCGTCGGTTCAGTATTAGGAGTTGACAAAACAAACTGAAAATGATATGTGAATTGAAAAGCCTGTTAAATT
>NZ_JAUBTO010000333.1:0-1890 GCF_036702495.1 Microcoleus sp. C2D2
AACGGTTTGGGGAAGTCGTGACTTGGCTAGCATTGCAAGTGCTGGTCAGTCGCGCAACAATCTTCCTTAAACTCAAGATTGCAGATTCTGAGCTACATTGCAAGCTGCAATTGTAAAGTTTTGTGAGTCAAAGAATAGAGGGTAGCTCAGGGCGGTTGATTAAATGTCCATAAGTAGTGGCAACCATGCGCGTATCCGAGTGACCCAACAAATAAGCCACACCAGTCAGCGGGCAGCCTTGTTCGATCGCGTGAGATGCGAAGCTGTGTCTGATAACGTGCGGGCGACGGTAGGGAATTTTTGCAGCAGTCAAAACTTTTTTCCAGCGATCGCGAAAGTTGTTTGAGTCGATGTGACTCGTGCCAGCAGGATTCAGAAAAACTAAATCCTCAGAATTTTTACTGGCAGGCGAAACTTGCTCAAAAACTTTTGCAAGCTCGACATTGATTTTGAGAAAACGAACGCTGCCAGTTTTTGTAGACTTTCTGATTCGCTCGTATCCGTTGCCGTCTTTGCACTGAGCCAGAGATTCACAAATGCAGATTTCCTTGCGCTCAAAATTTACGTGCTTCCATTGCAAGCCGATCGCCTCGCTCATCCGGCAGCCAGAGAGAAAGAGGAATTTAGCGAAAGGAGTCCAGGCCGGATAACTTTTTTCAAAGCCGCTGATTATTTTGGCCGCTTCATTTTGCGAGAAGGGCTTGATGATTTCCTTGCTTCCCTTGCGAGGTCTGACTTTTAGCCAAGGATTAGCACTCACCAAACCTTCAGACTTTGCCCAATTACCGCAGGCTCGCAAGTAGCCGAGCTTTTTGTTAAAAGTTGCAGGTGCAATCTCAAAATTTAAGAGCCAAGAAATTTCAGAGCTCAGTGGGGAAGCCCTGAGAATTTGCGATCGCAGAGTTGCATAGTGGTCGGCACGGGTTTGCGGGGATAAATCCAAATTCTCAACCCAGGCGTCCCAAACTTCTAGCAGTGGCGGGTTTTTGTCAGGCTCTGATTGTAGGTGCTGCGAGAGTTGATTCAAAAGGCTTCGGAGTTCTGGCGTTAGAGGCTGCACAGCATTTCCCCCGGCACCAATTCTTCAGTAAAAAAGGGATAGTTACCGTTGGGGTCAATTGTGGAAGCCAGCCAGGTTATCATGTATTGCCACTCTCTCTCTCGTTGGTTCCAAACAATCCCAACGACTATTCCCGTTTCAGAGTGGGATTCTCCGCTATTTTCGTCAACCCAACAAAAATCTACGAACTGCCCGAACCAATATTCAGGCGTAGGATTTTCTGCGCCGAGCGTCAGAATCTGCAATCGCCAGCAGAGGCAATTGCCAGTAATAGGTGGCATAATTATTTTGCTCCAAACGTTCTAAGCCAACGATTTGGGGAAGCCGTGATTAGTTCAGTGTTTGCGCACTGGGCTATCGCGCCTCAATCTTCCTTAGTAATCACGATCGCAGCACCCAGCTACTTTGTCAAGGTGTCGCTGTAAAGTTTTGTACGAGCCTACATTTCCAAAATTAGTTCAGAGTCGGCTTCGTCTTCTGTATCCGGCAAGCAAATTTTGTGTTCAAACAAGTTCAAACACTTCTTGCACTGATATGTAGTGATGTCGGTGTTAGTCTCAGCATCCCACGTGCTGGCTACCCATCGGTTATAGCGGGATTTGCAAAACGGACACTCAAAGGTAGATGGCATCAGCTTTCTCCAAAATATATACAACAGCAAATAAGTTACTTGCCCTGTTAGATAACCGCTTATGGAAATGGTAGATAACCGCTTATGGAAATGGTAGATAACCGCTTATGGAAATGGTAGGCAACCGCTTATGGAAATGGTAGGCAACCGCTTATGGAAATGGTAGGCAACCGCTTATGGAAATGGTAGGCAACCGCTT
>NZ_JAUBTO010000333.1:1990-2722 GCF_036702495.1 Microcoleus sp. C2D2
ATGGAAATGGCATATAATCGCTTGTTTAGCTATCTACTCTGTTAGGCAACCATTTATGGAAGCGGTATTAATCTTCCCAGAACCCCTCAAACCGCTGCGGGGCTAGCTGGGTGTACCTGACTGTGTGGTGAATATTCGCGTGTCCCAAATAATCTTGAATTGCCCTGGTGTCGATTCCTTTAGCCGCCAAATAGTATCCGCAGCCGTGCCGCAGCATATGAGGATGTACCGGGAATTGCAGCTCTGCCACTTCTCCAGCTTTGCGGATTAACTTTCTTGCGGCATCGGCAGTCATGGGGCCGCCACGCTCTGAATTAAAAAGATACGGCGATTCAGAATTTTCTCGCAGCAGCTTCCGGAGCGATCGCAATTCGTCTCCGGCGATCGGATGAGTTGCCGGTCGCGAGCCTTTGATTCGACGGACGTGCAGATGCCCAGTTTTAAAATCCACCTGCTGCCAACGCAAATTTACGAGCTCGGAAATTCTTAGACCGTGGCGATACCCCAGCAAAATCAGTGTTGAGTCGCGGTGTCCCCATCTGCCCGACTTGGCGGCCTTCATCATGGCTTTGACTTCTGGCTCCAGTAAATATTCCCGATCGCGAAGTTCAGAATATTTCTTGTTTTTATTTGACTCTCTAGGTTTTGGGAATTGAGCTTTTTTCTGGGGCAACGGTGCAGCAGGCATTTGGGCATCCAAATCAGTGCTTACATTCTCGCATCTGCGACAGA
>NZ_JAUBTO010000334.1:0-2720 GCF_036702495.1 Microcoleus sp. C2D2
ATTTCAGCCCAAAAGCGTTTCGTTTCCAAGTTTTCACAACAGATAAAAAAATCCGACCCACATCTGCGGAATGTGGGTTACAAGGAAAAAGAACTCAGCTTCAGGGACAATAGAAATATGTTTGTCGGCTTCAAGAAACGGGTAGAAATAGAAGAAGGCATAGTAACTTTTGGGTTGGTTTGTATGGCTCTAATTGGCTAATTGCTGTTGACTCTTGTCAGGAGTGGGTAGAGTCCATGCTGAGTTTAGTTCCCAATAAAAAGCCATTTTATCAAAAGGGATTGAGATCCATAAAGCTTATAGGGCAAGCACTTTAGCCTCGTTGTCGCCCCCTGAACCCAGACCTACAAACAAACTGCCAAAGGTATCGGAGCCTTAACAATGAAGAAACAGATAGCTGGCAAAAGTATAGTCATCTATGACATGACATGGGAGGCGTTAAGTCCTTCCCCTTTCACTTTTACTTTGAGCGGATTGACCTGCCTCGGCTGAACTACGCAGCTCTCTATCCCATTGCTAAACGCATTTGGGATTGCTTTTTTGAGGATATTGTAAGACCCGTTAACATCGGAGTTAATTAATTGACCGGCTGATGTTTTGTACAACCCTCTTTTGATCCGCCTGCCCCTAAATACAGCATCCTTATCAGTCTTTCCATAGACAGGGAGTGGATCTAAACCGAGAAAATTTGATTGAGAAGTATAAGATTCTTCTTGCACTATGACCTTAATCCCCACCAATCGAGTTTTATATTCCAACATCTCAATTAGCCGAGCATGGGGAATGCTGACAAAGTTTTGATTGGTTTGTTTTCCTAAATCAATCTCGGTTTTCCATTGTACATTTTTGCCAACTACTAGCGTTCCAATTTGTTTGGTGACCAAAAGGTCAACAATCAGGCGACTGGTAGTATGCAAGTAATTATCGACTTTTTGGTGGCGACAGCGAGTTAAGCGCTGAATGCGATGTGAAGTTTTGCGACCTCCTTTTAACTGAGATTGCAACTGTGAAGAGCGTTTATTGTAGAACTGATTGATTGATTTCAAGGGTCGCCCGTTAATCAACAGAGGGGTAAAACCCGATTGATTTGAAGTTAGCGCCACCAAATTATTCAGTCCTAAATCAATACTAGCTACAGAATTCTCGTTGCTGACGGTGGACTCCGGTTCATCATAAATTACCTCAATCACATACGAATCACATTTCGGAACCAGTCTAACTTGGCAAATCCGAGCGGTTTTTATTTTGGTTTTGATTAAAATTTCCGTACCCGAAAGCTTGATAATTCCTTTCTTCAATTGCTTGCTACTAATTGCCCCAATTGTATAGACGAGAATGTTTCGACCCTTGACTTTATCTTTGTACAACGGCCGCTTCGGGCGATCGCGTGAATTTAGAGGAATCAGCTTTATAAGCTTTGACTGCTTCAAAAAACGATTTCCAATTCTTGTCCAATATCATCAAGATTTGTTGGCTGACCTTAGCTGGTAAAGCCTTGTATGCTTGATGATATTTCATCAAACGATTCATTTCATTGTAGTTGATGTAACCCCATCCATAAGTAAAGCTCTGACGAATGACGTAGTTGGCAGCATTGTAGAGATTCTTGGATTTAAAAGCTAATTCATCAATTTCTGCGAAACGATGTTCTGTAGATTTAATGATGTGCCTCTGGGCTAGTTGCATTTAAGGTTTCCATCCTTTAACTCATGTGTTTTTTACTCGACTACTATGATAATATGATACTACTATTGTTTATTGATGCTTACCAACTTAACGAAGTTTCACAATACCAGTCTGGAAAAAGGAGCATGAGTGGCTCAAAGAAGGTTATTCCCAATGCCTCCAATCTTCTACAGCATTACTGCCCTTCGAGGCAAGGTCTGACCAAAACAGTATCGCCGCAAGTCCACTGCTGCCGAGGCTGTTGCCCTTGAATTGGGAAGCCCACATCATAATGCGTAGCAGTTGATGTGTGGTAGTTCACATATTAAATTTTAACTTTTGAGGGGGTTTGGGGGAGCGATAAGTCCCACGTTCCTTTGGGTCAGCGTTGGGATACATGGACACCCCAAGCAAATTTTATGTGGTCAAACAGGCGTAAAATTTGCCAACTCGGTTGACTTTTTATCAGGAATGTATATAATCCTCAAAGGAGGTGGAAGCAATGCAACATCAAGCCGTCAAAGTTAGACTGTATCCAACAATTGAACAACAGACGATATGAGCTTCGGCACTTTGGCTGTTCTCGCTGGTGGTGGAATTACGCACTCAATATGTGTATTGAAACCTACAAAACCACGGGTAAAAGCTTGACTCAAATTGCATTGAACAAACTCCTACCAAATCTCAAAAAACAAGAATAAACACAATGGTTGTCGGAGTGTTACTCTCAAGTTTTGCAATCCACTACGCTCAACCTGGTAACTGCTTACAAAAACTTTTTTGAATCCAGGGCAAAATACCCGAGATTCAAATAAAAAAAAAATAGGCAGTCAATTCAGTATCCGCAATCAGTCAAACTTGTTGAGGACTTTCTCAAGTTTCCCGGTCGTGTCGGCATTGTCAAAGCTTGCATTACATCGACCGCTTGAGGGAACTATCAAAACCGTAACCGTCAGTGTTACTTCTTCGGGGAAATACTAAGCTGTTGCGGCATTTAAATAGAATGTCAACAAACAATTCGGTGTCTTGTGGGGTGGGCCGTCTCGCCCGCCCTG